>CAYVPL010000202.1:0-5041 GCA_964453755.1 uncultured Planctomycetales bacterium | reverse complement strand
ACCGGCTTGCCGCTCTGCACCAGCAGCGTTTCCTCCGTCGTGAGGCTCTGCAGCGCGGCCACGATCTTCTCGGCGCACTCCCAGTTGCGCGCGGCCTTGCCGGTGCCGCCGTAGACCACCAGATCCTGCGGCCGCTTCGCCACCTCGGCGTCGAGGTTGTTGAGGAACATGCGCAGCGCGCCCTCGGCGTGCCAGTCGGCGCAGTGCAGCTCGGGGCCGCGCGGCGCGCGCTGGGCCTGCCCGGGCCGGATTGTCAAAGGCGCCGCCGCTCGCGGCCAGATCCGGCCGGGCGCAGCTTGTTGGGAACTCATGTCCTGATTTTAGGCGCGCCAGGGCGGGCGCCGCGTCGTCAGGGCTTCAGCGCCGGCAACTTCAGCGCCACGCGGATCGCCGCTTCGAGACCGTCGGGGTCGAAGCCCGCCGGGCCGCGGCCGCACTTCCACGCCACAGCACCGTCCTGGCCGATGAGATAGAGGCGGTCCGGCCAAGCTTCGTAAGCCAGACCGAGCGCGTCGTCCATGCCGTCCACGATCAGCGTCATTCCGCCCAGGCCGAACTCCTGCGCGCAGCGCTGCGCCAGCGCGGTGCGCTCCTCGAGGGTCACCGGATCCTCGATGCAGCTCTCGCCTTCGTCCGTGGGCGGCATTTCGCCCTCGATCGGATGCGCCTCGCGGATGTAGACCAGTTTGAAGTCGATCTGGCTGCCGTACTTCTCGTGCAGTTCCTTCAGCCGACCGGCTGAGGAGCGGAACGGCCCTCACGTGAAGGAGCCGAAGAGCAGCGCCATCGGCTTGTCTCCCGGCTTCAGCGGCAGCGGCTGGTTCTTGCGGCCGAGCTGCTTCAGCAGTCCGTCGCGGTCCGCGTCCAGCTGATCGAAGGCGGCGCCCAGATCGGCGTGCGTCACGCGCGCGTCGCCGTCGGGGTCGAGAGTCGCGGCCAGGTGCGCCCAGGCGTCGGCCGGCGGCAACTCCTTCTGGCGCCCTTTCGGCACCTCCTTGACGAGGGTGTTGAATTCGGCAACCGACATCCGCGCGTCCTTGTCCTGGTCGAAGGCGGCGGCCTTGTGCAGCAGCTCGGCGCGGCGCAGGTCGGGCTCCTTGTCCTCCTGGAAGTAGGCCATCAGCACGCCCTTCATCTGGCGCTCCTTCCGGTGCTGCTCGCGCCAGGCGTCGAGGCCGGTCTGCGAGAAGTCCGCCGGCGTCAGCGCGCCGTCGGCGTCGCGGTCCATGGCCGCGAAGGCGTCGGCGCCGCGCGTGTACTCGGCGGCCACGATGCGGCCGTCCCGATCCGCGTCATATTTCTCCGCCAGGAAACGCCAGGCGGGGCTCGCCTCTTGTTGCAAAAGAAGGAGGAGGAGCGCGCTCATGAGCAACCCCTTTATACCCTAGGATGTGCCGATGCTCGCGCCCCTGCTGGCACTTCTGACGACCGCCGCCCAGTTGGCCGACGCGCAAGGCAATTACGCGCTGCCCACCGGCGCTTGGCGGGCTTGGCTCGACTGTCCGGGCGGCGAACTGCCCTTCAACATCCTGATCGAGGGCAC
This sequence comes from uncultured Planctomycetales bacterium, assembly GCA_964453755.1. Classification (GTDB taxonomy): domain Bacteria; phylum Planctomycetota; class UBA1135; order UBA1135; family UBA1135; genus JAQBVK01. The sequence goes on along the minus strand of CAYVPL010000202.1, from coordinate 3,498 downwards.
AACCGGCGCCTATGAGGCGTTCTTGATCAATGGCAGCGAGAAAATTCCCGTGAAGGAATTCAGCGCCACCGTCGCCGACGGCGTGCGGTTCGGCTTTCCGCATTACGATTCGGAAATCCGCGCGCAAACCGGGCTGGACGGCGCGCTCCTCGACGGCACCTGGCGCAAGCGGCGCGGTCCCAACACCTGGATCGAGATGCCCTTCCACGCGCGGGCGGCCCAGGAAGGCCGATTTGCGCCGGGCAGCGAGGGATTCGAATTCGACGCGGCGGCATGGACCGGCCGCTGGGCCGTGCAATTCGCCGGCTCGCCCGATCCCGCGGTCGGCCTCTTCTTCGTGCGCCCGGACGAAATGGCCCAGGGCACCTTTCTGACGACCACCGGCGACTACCGCTTCCTGGCCGGGCGCGTCGCCTCCGATCAGCTCTGGCTCTCGACCTTCGACGGCGCGCACGCCTTCCTCTTCCGCGCCGCCCGGCGCGAAGACGGCACGCTGGCCGGCGACTTCTGGTCCGACTCCGCGTATCACGAAACCTGGACGGCGCGCTACGATCCTGAGGCCGCGCTGCCCGATCCGTTCGCCGAGGTGGCGCCCGCGGCGGACGCGCCGGCCCTGTCCACGCTCAAATTCGTCGATTTGGAGGGCGTCGCGCGCGCGCTCGACGATCCGGCCTTCGCCGGCAAGGCGCGCGTCATCTCACTCTTCGGCAGCTGGTGTCCCAACTGCAACGACGAGGCGCGGCTGTGGGCGGAGCTGCACGCGCGCTACGCCGAGAAGGGCTTGTCCATCGTCAGCCTCGGCTTCGAGCTGAGCGGCGACGCCGCGCGCGATACGGAGCAACTGCGCCGCTTCCGCGAGCGCCATGGCGCGCGCTGGCCGATTTTGCTGGGCGGCGTCGCCGACAAGGAAGCCGCGGCGCGCGCGCTGCCGTTGCTGTCGCGCGTGAAGGCCTTCCCGACGGCCATCTTCCTCGACGCGAGCGGCAAGGTGCGCGCGGTGCACAGCGGCTTCGCCGGCCCGGCCGCCGGCGCCGAGCACGAGCGCCAGCGCATGCACTACGAGCGCATCATCGAGGAGCTTCTCGCCGAGACGCCCGCGGACCGCTGAGCGGCTCATCGACCGGGTCGGCGTCTCCGCGCCAGAACCTCCAGGAAATGCGTTCGATGGCGCGGAGCAAGCGGTTTTTCGTGACGGCGGAATTCCGCTGCTGCTCCAACTCGACGATGAGTTCCCGCAGCCGCTTCACCATCTCCTCCTCGGTGAGAGGCGCGGTTCCAGGCTCAGCCGGGTTCAGGACCATTGCGATTGCTCCTCATGAAGAGTATCGCCTTTGCCGGCGAGGTTTCCAAGCCCAGACATCCCGGGTCTCGTCTTTCGTGGCCACGGAGTCATGCCAAAGGGGAGATTCCGAGTGCCAGGAGCAGCACAAGTGCAAGCAGATATGCATTGCTCAAATAGAGTTGGCCACGACTGATGTTGTAGGCCGCATTGCAGTTGAGAGTGCTCAACCTCAAGCCGGCATCCGTGAGTTTGTAGAGTGTGGATTGCAATGCGGCCTCCTGATCGGGGCATCTCCGAGTCTCCAGCTCGTTGGGGTGCATGGACATGTACTCGCTGGCGTGCATCTTCTTGCGCACTCGCGGGGTGGCCGATGCGAGTAGGGCCTTGGCGGCCAGAATCAGCATCAGCGCGATGAGAGTTGCCAGCAGGGCTCGAGACATTCCCAGGAAGGAGGAGGGCACCAGAGAAACAAGTTCGAACCGTCCCGCCCTGATGACGAGCACACCGATGATCACTCCAACTTGCGTCAGAACGTAATTTCGCTTCGCATTGAGCCGCCGCGCATTCTCCTCTTCGGCGCTCCACACCCGGGCGGCATGCTCCACCAAGGTCTTCAGCCGGTCGGTCATGATGCTGGGCTAACGGGTTGCTCCCCGGAAGGTGACCGATTCTTTACGGGGGCCAACAGCTGCCAGCTGGTTCAAACTGTGATCGCGCGCGAGCGTCGCCATCTGCCAGGCCGCCGACCACATGCCGTGGCGGAAAGCCGTGACGTCGGCGGCCTGCAGACTCTCCGTCACCACCGAAGGGCTGACGCTGAAGGCGCGCGCGGCCTCTTTGCGCGGACGCTCCGGCACGAAGCGCGCCGGCTCGCGCCGCCAGTCCAGCACGCCGTCGCGCAGGATCCAGCGCACGAATTGCGCCTGGCGCTCGGTCCAGGTCTGCACCAGCGAGCCCAGCGCCGACCAAGTGCCGCAGACGCCAAGACCGAGGCCGGGTTGATCGAGGGATTCGTCGAAGCCCATCGCTTGAGCCAGAAGTCGCTGCCGCACCGCCGACGCGCCCGCGTCGCGCGCGCGCTCGGCGGCTTGCTGCGGATCGGCGCTCAGGCCCAAGCCCATGCCCAGACTCAGCGGATGCAGGCGCAGCAGCAACTCGAACGCCATCTCGGTGAAGCGCGCCGCGCCGTGCGGCGTGGTGGGCAATGGCAGGCTCGACCGCATCTGGCGCGCGCCCTCCACTTCCCAGGGAGATGGCAGCAAGTCGGCGTACCGCTCGCTCAAGGCCTTGGCGGCGCGCTGCGTTCGTGCCTGAAGCTCCGCCACCGTCAGGGCTTCGTGCCCGAGCCGGATTTCCGTGTGCATCGCCAGCCGCAGGGAGGTCTCAGCCATGCCCGATGCTATTCGGCATGGGGGCCGAATTGCCATCGTCAAATCATAAATTATTCGGCAATATTGCAGAATCAGGCGCGCCTGCGCTCGCCCTCGATCGCCTCCGCCAGACGCGCGGGATCCGGGCTGCCGAGCAAAATGATGCGGCCGCTCTCCAACTCCATTTCCAAGGCCGTGCTGCCGCTGACCACCATGAGGGTGGCGCGCGGCGCGATGCGCACCCCGCGCCCACGATGCCAAGGCCGGGTGGTGGGAGTGGCGCGCACGATCTTGGCCACCGGGTAAGAGCGCCGGATCACCCCCGGGCCGAAGCGAACCTGCACGGCGCCCTGCACGACCTCCACCGTCATGCTCCACAGCAGGAAGGCCAGCATCAGCTCCATCACCCCCGCTGCCGCCAGGATGACGCGCGCGGAGGTGGGCAAGGGCACGACGACGATCAGGATGACCAGACTCAGGAAGGTCAAGCCGGTGACGACGCGGATCACCGTGGCCGGCTGAGTCTCCAGATAGCGGCGGTGTGCGCTCATGCCTCCAAGGTACCGCAGGCGCGTTCCGCGGCGCGCACGAAGGCGCCGTCGGCCACCAGCTCCTGCAGCCGATCCAGTTCCGGCGCCAGATAGCGGTCGTCCTGCAGCGGCGGCGCCGTTTGACGAATCAGGCGGTAAGCGGCCTCGGCGCCGGCGCCGGCCTTGTGCTCGCGGTGGAACTCGCGGGCCTGCGCCGCGGCGAGCAGCTCGATGGCGAGGATGCGCTCGAGATTGCCGGTTGCCGTCAGCAACTTGCGCGCGGCCGAGTTGGCCATCGAGACGTGGTCTTCCTGGT
>CAYVPL010000201.1:0-5118 GCA_964453755.1 uncultured Planctomycetales bacterium | reverse complement strand
GCCTGGGGCCCCGCGCACAAGGCGGAGCTCGCGCCCTTCATCGCCGATCTCGGCGGGACGGTGCTGCGCGCCAACGACGAAGGCTGGATCCTCGAGGCGCATCTCACGCCGGAGCAAGTGCGCCAAGTCGCGGCGCATCCGCACGTGATGGGCATCGACCGCAAAGGCGATCCCTCCACGGACATGAATAACGCGCGCGCCCTGATGGGGGCGAACTACCTCGAGGGACTCACCGGCTGGACCGGGCAGGGGATCCGCGCCGAAGTCATGGACGGCGGATTGGACACCAGCCACGTGGACTGGCCGGCCGGCCGGACGCCGATCCTGCACGGCAACGTCGGCAGCGATTCGCACGGCACCTGCACTTTCGGCATCAACTTCGGTGGCGGCGCCTCCGCCGGCGGCTTGAGCACGCGCGGCATGCTGCCCAGCGCGCAGGGCATCATCGCCAGCTACGGCAGCCTGGGCAACCGCTACACGCACACCGCGCAGTGCGTCAACAGCACCTACCGCTGCGTCTACCAGTCGAACTCCTGGGGCGATCCCTGGACCACGACCTACACGAGCATTTCGCAGGAGATGGACGACATCATCTTCCTGAACGATTTCTCGATCCTGCAGTCGCAGTCCAACAACGGCAACCAGTCCTCGCGCCCGCAGGCCTGGGCCAAGAACGTGATCTCGGTCGGGGGTCTCTATCACAACAACGACCAGATCGACAGCAACGATTCCTGGTCCGGCGGCGCCTCGATCGGACCGGCCTCCGACGGCCGCATCAAGCCGGACATCGCCTGCTGGTACGACCAGGTCTGGACCTCCGACGAGGATCCGGGCGGCTACGCCGGCGGCGACGATTACACCGGCTTCAACGGCACCTCCTCCGCGACGCCGATCGTGGCCGGCCACCTCGGCCTCATCTACCAGATGTGGCACGAGGACGCCTTCGGCAACAACCCGACCGGCGCCGAGCCTTTCTACTCGCGGCCGCACAACACTCTGGCCAAGGCTCTCCTGCTCAACACGAGCGCGCAGTGGACCTTCAGCGGTCCCGCGCACGACCGCACGCGCACGCACCAGGGCTGGGGCCGTCCCGACCTGGACACGCTCTACGACGACCGCGCCGAACTCTTCTACGTCAACGAAGAGATGGTGCTCGGCGAGGGCGGCGTGGCCAACTGGACCGTCACCGTGCCGGCGGGTCAGCCCGAATTCCGCGCGACGCTGGTCTACGCGGACCGCGCCGGCACCACCAACGGCGGCATGCACCGCATCAACGATCTGTCGCTGCGCGTGACGGATCCGAACGGCACGATCTACTGGGGCAACAACGGCCTCAACGTCGCCACCGTCAGTTCCTCCGGCGGCGTCTCCAACGTCAAAGACACCGTGGAGCAAGTGATTCTCGCCAATCCGATCGCCGGCGCCTGGATCGTGGACGTCTTCGCCGACGAGGTGAACCAGGACACGCACTTGGAAACGCCGGCGCTCGACGCCGACTTCGCTCTGGTGGTGCGGCCGGTCACCGGCTCCAGCGGCGGCGATCCGGTGGACACCATCACGCTGGCGGGAACCACCAATCCGGTCGCCGGCAGCCTGCCCTACGCCTACACCTTCAGCGGCGCGCCCGGTGCTTCGCCCGTGTGGCTGCTGGCCAGCCCGAGCCTCGGCGGCACCACGTACCAAGGCCACGATTTCAACCTGGGCGCGCCGATCACCGTCGTGAAGAGCACGAACAGCACTCCGACCGGCGACGGCACGTTCATCGTCGTCTTCCCGGGCATTTACGCCGGCCGCACCGCCTACTTCGAGGCGGCCTCGCTCGGCAGCCAAGGCTGGCGCGACTCAAACGCGCTGCAGCTCAGCATTCAGTGACGCCGCGCGCGCTCAGCGCAGCAAAGTGAAGGCCGGATCCGCGTACTTGGCGCGGATCCGGTCCGCGGCCATCAGTTCTTCGGCGCTCCACGCGCCCGGCGCGAAGTCGTAAGCCAGCGAGCGGCCCAGCGCCGCCGCCAGCGCGTCGCAGTCGGGCTCGCGTTCGAGCGCTCCGATGCCGGGATTCTCGCGCGGACGCTCCAGCACCAGCGAGCCGTGGAACAGAATCCAGCCGCCGCGCCGCCGCGCCGCGCTGCCGAGCAATTTGCGCCCGCCCAAGGCGAGATCGAGCGGCGAAGAATCCTCAAAGCACCAGGCGCTGCCGGGCAGGTCGCTGCGCAGCGCGGGCTCGCCGCGCAGGATCACCGCGGCGCCGGCTTGCCGGCCCAGCTCGGCGGCGAGGGCCTCGTGCACCGCGCGCATCGCCGCGCTTGGCCCGCCTGCCAGCGCGCCCGACTCCGGCGCGCACAGCGAGTAGGTGAGCTCGTGCTCGTGCAAGATCGCCTTGCCGCCGGTGGGGCGGCGCAGCACTTCGGCGCCGCGCGCGCGCACCGCTGCGAGCGGCAGATCGGCCGCCGGCTGGAAGTAGCCGAGCGAGAGCGTCGGCCGCTCCCAGCGGTAGAAGCGCAAGGTCGGCGCGGCTCGCAGCAACAGCAGCGCCTCGTCGCGCGCCATGTTGAGGGCGCCGGGCAGCGCGCCGTCGTCCAGCCGCCGCGCCGGCTGCGCTTGGGCGCCGCTCACGGGCGTTCCGGCTCGTGCCAGCGGATCAGGTAGTCGGCCGCCGCCAGGCGCGCGCGCGCCCAGAGGCGCAGCGCCGCATGCTCAGGCTCTTCCTTGACGCGCTCCAGCAGGCGCGGGTTGGCGGGATCCCAGCGCCAGGCGCGCGCGCCGCGCGGGCCGTCCTCGATCGCGACGCCGGCGTCGATCGTCAGGCCGTCTTCGTAGGCCGCGCGATGCTGCGCGGAATTGTCATAGAGCGACGAGCCGATCGCCGCCCAGTCGCGGCTGGGCAGCGCCAGATGCATCAGGGTCGCGAGCAGGTCGAGATGGCCGGCCGGCCTCGCCGGATCGAGCGGCTCCGCCGGGCGCCACGCTTCCGGCACGCGCAGCCAGATCGGCACCGCGACGCGGTCGAGCTCTTCGCCTTCGTGATAGTGCGAGTAGTCAGCGGTGTTGTGATCTCCGGTGACGGCGACGATGGTGCGCTCGAGCAAACCGTCTTCCGCCAGGCGGTCGAGAAATCCGCCGAGCTGGCGGCAGGAATATTGGGTCCCGCGCAGGCGGCCTTCCAGCGCGCCTTCGGCCAGCACCGCGGTCAGTTCCGGCGGCGGATCGAGCGGCGGCAGATCGAAGCGGTCCAGCCACTCGAAGGGCGGGTGATTGGTGGCGGTGAGCGCCACGATGAACAGCGGCTGCTCCGCCTCGGCCAGCAGCTTGCGCAGATAGGCGAAGGTGTTCTCGTCGTGCGTCTTCCAGAACGCTTGGTCCTCATCGGTCAGATTCAGCGCTTCGTGGATCGCCGGCAGTCCCGCGACCTCGTCGAAGCCCTGATGCGGCAGGAAGCGGTCGATCTTGCGCCAGGAAGTGTGGCCGCCGTAAACGAAGACCGTGCGGTAGCCGGCGCGCTGGAAGAAGGCCGCGGGCGCGCTGCGGAATGCGGTGCCGGCCAGGCGCGACTGCGAGAAGTAAGCGGTGTTCGGCCGGCGCGGCAGACCGGTCGTGACGGCGGTGACCGTGCCAATCGTGCCGTTGGCCTCCGGCAAACCGCGCGTGAACATCACGCCTTCGGGCAGCCGCGCGCCAAACGAACCAAGCAGGTCGAACTTCGGACCCTGAAAGGGGAAGAGCCGGTACCCCAGGCTCTCCATGAGCACCAGCATGACGTGCGGGCGCGGGCCCTCCGGGTTGAGCGGCTGCGGCGTCTGCTGCGCCAGCGCCTGCCAAGCCTCGTCCAAGCCTGCGCCCGCACCCAGGTCTGCGCCGGCACTCGCTCCGATTTCCAATCCGCGCCAGGCGCGGAAGGCTGCGGCCGGCTGCGGGAAGCCGAGACGCTGCGCCAGCGGCTCGCCGCCGGCTTCTTCGGCGCGCGCGCTCAGCGCCTCCTTCAGCGAGAAGGGGCCGTTGAGAATCGTGAGATTGACGAAGGAGGACGTCGAGACCGAGGCCATCCGCGCGCGCAGCGGAAACTTGCCCAGCGAGCCGCGCGCGGCGGCGAAGCCGGCGCAGAGCATCAGGAACGCGGCGCCGATGCGCGCCGGCGTCCGCGCGCCCCACTCGGCGGGCGCCGCGGCGGGATCGAGGATGCGCAGCGTCAGGCGCCGCAGCGCCCAGACGAAACCGACGGCGCACAGGACGATCAGCGGAATCGGATACAGATCCCAGATCATGCCAAGAACCGCGACGGTGTGATCCTCGAAGAAGCCGAAGACCATCACGTTGAGGCGGTCCTGGAACTGCGCGTAGAAGCCGAAGTCCACCATGCTGACGAAGGCCAGCAGCAAAAAGCCCCAGAAGGACCAGTGGCGGCTGAAGTCCAGCCACCGCCCCGGCCCGCCGCGCCGCCCGCGCGCCGCCGCCACCAGCAGCAGGAGGAGCAGCGGCATGGCCAGCCAGGCCAACACCAGCAAATCGAAGCGCGCGCCGAGCAAGGCGGCTTCGCCCCAGTCGGCGCGCTCGGCGGCGCGCGCCGCGGGGTCGCCGTAGCTGAAGTAGAAGAGCAGGCGCGCTGCGCTCAGCAGCGCGAGAAACAATCCCTGCAGCAGCAGGAAGCGGCGCAGGAGAAATCCCATGCGCCGCCTAGGTTAGCCGCATTGCCAGCAGAGTTGGGGCTCCTTGACGGCCCGCGCCTCGTCCACGCGGCCGACCGGAGTGTTGCGCGGCGCTTCGTGCAGGCCCGGATCGCCGGCCTCGGCCTCGCGCGCGATCTGCTCCATCGCTGCGGCGAAGGCGTCGAGCGTTTCCTTCGACTCCGTCTCGGTCGGCTCGATCATGATCGCCTCGTTGACGACCAGCGGGAAGTAGACCGTCGGCGGGTGATAGCCCAGCTCGATCAACCGCTTGGCGACGTCCATGGTGTGGATGTCCTTGTCTTTCATCGCCAGCGTCGGCCGCACCACGAACTCGTGCATGCACACGCGGTCGTAGGCGATGCGCCAGTGCTGCGCCACCTGCACGCGCAGGTAGTTGGCGTTGAGCACCGCGTTCTCGGCGACGCGGCGCAGGCCTTCGCCGCCTAGGCGCTTGACG
>CAYVPL010000200.1:0-5154 GCA_964453755.1 uncultured Planctomycetales bacterium | reverse complement strand
TGCAGCAGGCCGTCGATGCCGCCGAGGTCCACGAAGGCGCCGAAGTCGGCGATGTTCTTGACCTCGCCTTTGCGCACTTGATTCTCGGCCAGGTCGCGCAGCAGCACTTCGCGCTTCTCGGCGCGCTCCTCCTCGAGGAGCTGGCGGCGCGAAACCACGATGTTCTTGCGTTCCTCGTCGATCTTGACGATCTTGGCGCGGATGGTGCGGCCGAGGTATTCGGTCGGCTGCGCCACGCGGCGGATGTCGATCTGGCTGGCCGGCATGAACACCAGCACGCCGTCCACGTCCACGAGCAGACCGCCCTTGATTTGCTTCTTGATCTCGCCTTCGATCACGCCGCCGACTTCGTAGACGCCGACGACCTTCGCCCAGGAGCGCTCGCGGTCCGCCTCGCGCTTCGACACCACCGGCACGTTCGTGAGGCGGTCGTCGCCGCGGTAGAAGACTTCGATCTTCTGGCCGGCGACCGGCGTCTCGTCTTCGAACTCGGCGAGCGGGATCGGCGCTTCGGCCTTGCCGCCGATGTCCACCAGCACGACGTTGCGCTCGCGGTCGATGGAAAGGACGGTTGCCGGAACGATCGCGTCGCGCGGGACCAGCCCCGTGCGTTCGGCGATCAGGGCGGAGAAATCGGACTGCTGGCTGCCGGCGAGGACCTTCGAGAGCTCCGCTTCCAGTGCGGTGTCGTCGAGTTCGTAGCGGCGCAGGGCTTCTTTGGAGACCATGCGGATTCAGTGAGAAAAGGCTCTGGGAGTCATCGGGGAAGGATCGGCCCTCAGGGGGCTGCTTGTTCCGGCCAGGTTTCCCGGGCCCAAGCCAGGAGGCGCCCGACCGCCTCCTCGACCGTGATGGAATCGTTCTGCAAGACGCGCCCCGCCGATGCGGGGTGCGGTGCCGAGGCGCCGCGCGCTCCGTCGCGGAGATCGCGCTCCTGGATCAGGGCGCGCACCGTGACGAAGTCCTGGCCGGGCCGCTGGTCGGCGCGGCGATGCGCGCGCACGTCCAGACCGGCTTCGACGAAGACTTTGAGTCGGGCCTCGGGAAAGATGACGGATCCGGCGTCGCGGCCGTCGGCGACCAGGCCGGCGGTGCCGGGCTGCGTCGCGCTGGCGCGCATGAGCTCGTTGAGCGCCGCGCGCACCCGGGGGTGATCGGCGACGCGCGAGACGGCGCGGTCCAGCTCCGGCGTGCGGAGCGCGGCGCCAGGCTCGAAGCCGTCCACCAGCACCCGACCGTCCGGCAGGCTTGACAATTGGATCCGAAAGAGCAGATCGAGAACTTCGTTCTCGGCGTCCGGCCGAAGTCCTGCGCGCAGGACCGCCCAGGCGAGGGCGCGGTACCAGGCGCCCGAGTCGAGGTAGGTCCAGCCGAGGCGGCCGGCCAGCGTCCGCGCCAAGGTGCTTTTTCCGGAGCCGCTCCATCCGTCCAAGGTGAGGATCGGAACAGCCGGCCGGGCACGATCGCCGGACATGAAGGGGAGAATTCTAGGGAATCATTGCCGCCCGTCAAGCAAAGCCGCCAAATCCCAGGCCGGCGCGTCCGGATCCCAGGCCGGCAGCACGCGGCCGCGCAGGCCCGCCTCCAGGCCGATCTGACGGTTTTCGTGCAAGTGCCCGATCACCGCCAGCAGGGCGCCGCGGCGCTGCAGCTCCCCCGCCAGGGCCGCAGGCGTCAAATCCAGGTGCGCCAGAGGCTTGCGCGCCAGTTCGCCCCGGCTGACGCCGCGCAGGCGCTCCGCCACCCAGCGGCGCGTTCCGGCGCTGCGGCGCAGCAGGAAGCGCCGCAATCCAGGCTTGCGCAAGGTGCGGCGGAGGAACTGATAGCGCCGGTCGGCCAGGCAGAAGGCGTCGCCGTGGGTCAGCAGGGCCAGCGGCCGGCCCGGCAGGCGCACCAGCAGCGAATCCGTGACCACCGCGCCCAGTCCGGCGGCGTGCTCCGGCTCCAGCATCACGTCGCGATTGCCGCGCAGCAGATAGCACTGGAAGCCGGCGGCCTGCAAGGCGCGGAAGGCCTCGGCCAGGGCGCGAAAGCTGGGCAGATTCCAGTCTTCGGGGCCGCTGTAGGAGTCGAAGAGGTCGCCCATCACGATCAACGCGCGCGGGCCGTTGATGCCCGCCGCCGAGGAGGCTGCCAATTCCTGCAGTCGGATGGCGAAGGCCGCGGCCTCCTGCGGCCGCTCGGCGGCCAGGTGCAAGTCCGTGTAGATCAGCGCCTGTCCGAGCTGCAGTTGCAGCGGCTCCTCGCCGGCGTGATACGGGGACAGGCGCGCGGGACTCACGGCTCGATCTCCTCGGCGCCCAGGCCGAGGTCGCGAATTTTCTGCCACAGGATCTTGCGCGACACGCCGAGCAGCTGCGCCGCCTCGATGCGCTTGCCGCCGGTCGCCGCGAGCGCGGCGCGAATGGTCTCGATCTCGGCGCGCCGCACGGCCTCGTGCAGGGTGCCGCCGTCGGCCGCGGCCGCTTCGCCGCCGTCGCCGGCGCCGGGCAGGAAGTGCTCGGGGCGGAGCACGCGCACCCGTCCGGCCAGGGCGATGGCGCGCACGGTGGCGTTTGACAATTCGCGCACGTTGCCGGGCCAGTGATGCAGGGCCAGGCGGCGCAGGGTTTCCGGCGGCACGCGGAAGCGCCCTTCGGGGTCGTGGCGCCGCAGAAAGGAGGCCAGCAGCGCGGGCAGGTCTTCGGCGCGCTCGCGCAGCGGCGGCAGGTCCACCACCACCACGTGCAGCCGGTAGAACAAATCCTCGCGGAAGCGGCCGGCCGCCACTTCGTCGGCCAGCTTGAGGCGCGCGGCGGAGACGAGGCGCGCGCGGAAGGGCTGCTCGACGCTGGAGCCGAGCGGGCGGAAGCAGCGCTCTTCGACCAGGCGCAGCAATTTGGCCTGCGCGTCCGGCGGCAGATTGTCCACGTCGTCGAGGAAGAGCGTCCCCCCCCCCGCCTCCGCGCACAGGCCGCTGCGATCCTGATCGGCGCCGGTGAAGGCGCCGCGCTTGAAGCCGAAGAGTTCGCCTTCCAGCAACTGTGCGGGAATGGCCCCGCACGCCACCGGCAGGAATGGCTCCGCGGCGCGCGGGCTGAGACGATGCAATGCGCGCGCCGCCCGCTCCTTGCCGGTGCCGCTCTCGCCCTGCAGCAGCACGGTGGCGTCGGAATCGCGCGACAAGGACATCAGGCGCTCGTTGACCGAGCGGATCGCCGAACTGCTGCCGGTGAGCAGCGCGTCCTCGTGCGCCTCCTCGCGCAGGCGCCGCAATTCTTCCTGCAGCGCCCGGCCTTCGGCCACCCGCGCCACCTGCTGCAACAGGGCCTCGGCCGGAAAGGGCTTCTGCAGATAACCGGCGGCGCCGCCGCGCATGGCCTCGACGGCCTGCGCGATGGTGGCGAAGCCCGTCATCACCAGCACTTCGCAGGGCGGATCCTGGCTGCGCGCGCGGCGCAGCACTTGCAGGCCGTCCGCGCCGGGCAGACGCACGTCGGTGATCACCAGATCGGCGCGCTTCTCCTGCAGCCAGGCGAGCGCGGCCGCGCCGTCCGGCAGATGCGTCAGCGCGTGCCCGGCTGCTTCGAGCAATTCGACGAGCGGAATCGCGAGCGTCCGCTCGTCCTCGACGAGGAGGATGCGCAAGCCGCGGGCGCGCTCGGCCGCCGTCTGGGTCATGCGCGCGCGGCAGGAACGGCCGAGGCCGGCGCGCGGGCGGCGGCGCGCTCGAGCGAGCGCAGGCCGGTGACGAGCATGCGGTGGGCGAGGCGCGCGCTGGCGAAGTCGCTGGCGTGATGACCTTCGCGCGGCATCAATTCCAGGAGTTCGGCGCCGACGATGCGGCGGCCCGACTGATCCAGCTGGCGCAGCACTTCGCAGGCGGTGAACCAGTCCACTCCGCCGGGCTCGGGCGTGCCGGTGCTCGGCACCACCGAGGAATCCATGCCGTCGATGTCCCAGGACAGCCAGACCGGGCCGGGCGGCAGCGTGTCGAGGATGCGGCGCACGCGGCCCGGCGGATCGAGGGCCAGCAACTCGCGCGCGCCGACCCAGGTGGCCAAGCCGCCTTGCCCGCCGGCGCGGTAGAAGTCGCGCTCTTCGGGAGAAATGGCGCGCAGGCCAAAGGCGTGGATGCGCACGCCCAATTCGACCACGCGACGCATGATGCAGCCGTGGCCGTAGCGCGTGCCTTCGTAGCGGTCCCGCAGATCCGGATGCGCGTCGAGATGCAGCACCACCAGGTTCGGATGCCGGCGCGCGGCGGCGCGAATCGGCCCCAAGGACAGCGAATGCTCGCCGCCGAGCACGAGCGGGAACCGGCCCTCGTCCAGCAGTTTGCCGATCAGCGGCTCGAGGTGGTCCGCGAGCTGTTCCGGCGGACCCGGGAACTCCACCGCCGGGAGCGTGCGCACGCCGAAGCGGCGCGCTTCGTCCTCGATCCATTCGTCCCAGAATTCCACTTGGCGGCTGGCGGTGAGGATGGCTTCCGGACCGCCGGCCGTGCCCTTCATGTAGGTGGTCGTGGCTTCGTAGGGCACGGGCACCACGGCGCCCAGCGCCGCAGGGCCGCAGTCCGCTCCTTCGAGGCCGAGAAAGGCGCCGGGATCGTATTCGGAGTTCATGTTGGGGGAACCGCGCCGCCGCTGGCGGCTAGACTGGATTCAATGCGCCTGGAATATACCCAGGACCTCAAGCTGGAACAGCGTCTGCAGCAGTCGCCGCAGATGATCCAGGCCATGCAGATCCTGCAGCTCACCACCCCCGAGCTGCTGGACCGCATCGAGGTCGAACTGGAGGAGAATCCCTTCCTGGAGGCGGCGGGCGCCGAAGGCAGCGAAGAAGACGGCGAGGCCTCGCGCAAGACCGAAACCGCCGAGCCGGAGGCGGCCGAGACCGCCGAACCCGAAGAATACGCCTCCTACGAGGGCCTGCTCGAAGCGGCGCCTTGGCGCGGCGCGGCGCGCGGCAGCCAGGACGAGAGCGGCTACGACGCCGTGCAGGAGCTGCAGGCGCCGGAGTTGGACTCGGCCGAAGGCGCCTTGGCGGAATTGCGGGTGCGCGAAGCGCCCGCCGAGGTCGTGCGCAACGCCGAATTGATTCTCGCTTTCCTCGACGAGCGCGGCTTTCTGCCCGACGGCCTCGAGGAATTGGCTGAAATCAGCGGCACGCCGC
>CAYVPL010000199.1:0-5177 GCA_964453755.1 uncultured Planctomycetales bacterium | reverse complement strand
AGGCCTGACGCTGCCCCTCGGCAGGCCCGAAGGTCTGCACCAGCAGGTCCGCCGCTCTGACCGCCACGTCCAACAGCGAATTCTTGCCCGTGGCCTGCTGGTGGGCGACAGCAGCCTCGAAGAGGTGCCCCAAGCAATAGAGCTCGTGGCTTTCCTGCAAGAAAGACCAGCGCTCTGGCCCCGTGCCGCCGGGCATGTGGGCCGGGTCAATGGTGCGCGGGGTGTAGAGGTAGCCGTCCTCCTCCTGCGCCGCAGCGATCCAGGCAATGAGCAAGTCGAGTCGCTCCTCGAGCGCAGGATCAGGCGCCACCGCCAGCGCGTAAGCAGCGCCCTCGATGACCTTGTAAACGTCAGAGTCATCGTAACGATTGCCGCGATGGGCGCCGGCCTTGAGCCCGCCGGCGATCGCGAAATTGTCAATCCGGCCGGTCTCCGCGCACTTCGCGAGGTCGTACGGAATGGTGACCGCACGGTTGGTCTCCAGTCGCGGCCCCCAGAATCCGCCTTCGAAGCGAACGGAGGAGAATGGCACCGGCTGGATCGGATAGTCCGATCCTTGCTGCGCCAACAGCGCCAAAATTGCGGCGATCACGGCTGCTTGGCCGCCGGCTGCTCCGCGGCGCGCGCCTTGCGCGCTTTCTCCCCGCGATCGCCGGCTTCGTGCAACGCGTCGGCGATCGTGCCGATTTCCGCCTCCGTGAGCCGCTGCTTCGCCTTCAGGAGCAGGCCGCGGAAGGTTTCTACCTCGTCCTCACGATAAGGGCAGCCGATGTTCGAGCCGCCGTCGTCGCTGTCGGCCAGCGCCTTGCCCTCAGGATCCAAGAACACGAACCAGGGCAAGCCTTGCTTGCCGCCGTTCATCTTCAGCTCGACTTCCTTGCCGCCCTTCATGCGGTCCACGTCAATCCAGCAGATCACGAAATCCTTCTCCAGCAGAGGCTTCACCGCGGGGAGGTCCAGACCGGACTCCATCTTGTGGCACCACCCTCACCAAGGCGCTTCGAACGACAGAAGCACGCGCTTCTCCGCTTCTTTCGCACGCGCCAGCGCATCGGCGAAAACCTTCTGGGCATCCTGCGGGGGCGCTCGCAAGCCGCTCAGGAAAGCCAGCACCTTCTTCGGGTCGTGCTCGGGCCCGTCTTCCAAGCTGCCAGTCTCCTGATTCGCAAACGACTTGCCGGCGGCGTCCACCACGGTGAGATAAGGAATCCCCGCGGCCTTGAGATCGGCGCCATACTTGGCCGCCAAATCCATGTTGCGGTCGAACTTGCCGACGTTCACGTGCACGACGCGGTACTCGTACAGGAGCTCCATCCGGACTTCGCCGTTCCCACGGAACAGCGCGTCCAGCTTCGTGCACCACCCTCACCACTCCGCGCCCCAGACCAGGAGCACACGCTGGTTCTTCTTCCGCGCCACGCCAAGCGCGGCGTCGATCTGGGCTGCGGCGTCGACCTCCGTATCGTAGATCGGCGGCGGCGTCTTGGCGGCCGGCTCCTGCATGGGCGCGGCCAGAGACCAGGCAAGGGCGAGAGCGAGCATGAGTTCAAGGTACCCGCTTCCGGGGGCCGCCACCTCCAGCCGTCTGGGCCAGTATCTGCTCAGGGCGCCTGTCCCCGCACCGCGTTGCTCGCCGCCGCCCCCTGCGGCGCCGTCGGATCCAGGAGCCAGGCTTGGAAGTAGAGGCTCGATCCCGGCGGCAGCGCTGCGGTGAGGGGCAGGCTGACCAGGGCGCGGCCTTCTGCGTCGGTCGTGTACGGGAAGGCGCGATCGCGCCGCGGCACCATCGTGCCGCCGCGGAACGGCTGATCGGCGCGGGCGCGGCCGCCGAAGAGCATGCCGCTCGCCGACGCCCGGCCGCCGCTGACCGCGAGCTCGAGCGTGCTGCCCGCCGTCAAGGCGCCAGCGCCGTCCAGAACCGGCGCACCGCCGGCGCCGGCCAGCGCGGATCCCAGATCGCCCCACGGGCCGATCACGCGCGCAGCCACTCGCCACGTGGCGAAGGGGCTCTCACGGCGCATCCAAGAGTAGCCCGCCACCGCCACGCCTTGTGAGCCGGCCAGCGCGGGTTGTGAGGACAATCCCGGCTGCGGCGCCAGCGCGAAGCCGCTCGGATCCAGGACCGCGCCGGCGGCACTGACGCGCGCGGCGTAGACCTCGGTGCCGCCGTCGTGAATGCCCGTCGCGTGCCGCGCGTCCTCCCAGGCCACCAGCCATTCCGCGCCGGACCAGCACACCGCGGGTTCGATTTCCTTCCAGCTGCCGGCGCTGATCGAGAAAGTTCCGCCCAGCAGCGCGCCGTCGGCGCGAATGCGCTGGCCTTTCACGTCTGCGACGGGCGTGGCGATGGAGCCCGAACGCCAGGTCAACAGCGCCGTGTCGTTCGAGCAGGCGATGTCCGGCGCGTAGCCGAGGTTCTCGACGCCGAAGCCTCCCGCCGCCGTGCCCGCAGCGCTGACGAATTGCACCGCCAGGTCGGCGATGGTCGAACCGGAGGACCAGTGATTCTGCCACGCCACGATCCAGCGATTGCCCAGCGCGTCCACCACCGGCGACGTGGCGAAGGGGCCGCCGACGAAGATCCCCGACGGATCCAGCACCGAGCCGGTCGATCCGTCCACGCGCGCGCCGTAGATCGAGCGGTTGGAGTAGAAACTTCCCGCGTAGGCGCCGACCACCAGGAACTGACTGCCGAGCGCGGCCACGTCGGCTTCCTCGCCGAGCAGAATCGCGAAGGGCGCAGGATCCACGAAAGTGCCGTCGGCGTTCATGCGCCGTCCGGAAATTCCGGTGTAGCGGTCGCTCCAGACCACCAGGAAGAGGGAACCATTCCAGGCGATGGCGGGCGCCGAGACGTTGCCCGAAGGTCCTGCGAACACCTCCACCGGCTCGGTGGCGGGAGCGTTGCCGAAGCGATCGAGCAGCGCAACCTTGAGGTGGGCGGTGGCGCCTTCCAAACTCCAGTAGGCCATCGCGATGCCGTCGGCGTGCTCGGCGAAGTCAGGCCTGACCTGCGCCGGCGCGCTGGTGGAGATCGGCGACTTGATGCCAGCGCTGCCGGGCCCGGCCACGACTTGGCCAAAGCTCTGCAGGCCGCCGACGCTGGTCGCCTGATCTTCCAGCCACGCGGTCTGCACGCCGCCGGGAAGTCCGGCCAGCACCGCTTGCTCCGGTTTGAGCGCGGCCGCCACGTGCGTGAACCCGCCCGCGTCCAGCACCGTGCCGCCCGCGGTGATGCGCGCCAGCGAGAGGCCCGTGTTGATGTCCGGAAAAGCGAGCCACCATTGGCCATTCCCCCACGCCACGGCCGTGGCGCCGTTGTTCCACCACCAGGAGTTGCTCACGACGATGCCTTGCGGATCCAGCAGCGCTCCATCCGACTGCATCCGGCTCACGAGCAGGCGCTGCGCGAAATCCTGCCAGGCGAACAAATAGTGCGTGCCGCTGCTGGCCAGCGAGCGGCTGGGCGCGGCGAAGGCCGGGCCGATCGGCGTCAGAGCGGCGTCGAGCCGTTGCGCGACCGGGCCATTGAGATCGGTCGTGACCATCAGCCATTCGCCGCTCGCCGACGCCAGACGCGAGCCGAAGTGGAGATAAAAAGTCTCCGGCAGCAGCACCACGCCGTTGCCGTCGAGCAGCGCGCCGTTCGCGGCGACGCGTTGGCCGATCAATCCGCCGGAACCGGCCGAGTAAGACTCCGTGACGATCAGCCACGTGGCGCCGTTGGCCGCGAGGCTGAAAGTGTCGGCCATCGCGTCCACCAGGATCGGCGCCGGGTCGAGCAGCGCGCCGGCCGGACTCACGCGCTGGGCGCGCACCGCCGCGCCGTCGCGCCAGGCCACCAAGAAGTTCTGGCCGTTGAAGGCCACGAGCGGCTCGATCTGCCGGTCCGGCGCGCCGCTGATCACGAAGGGCACCGCGTCCAGCGGCGCGCCTTGGGCGTCGAAGCGCTGCGCCAGGACGTCGTCGTCGGACTGCCCCGTGGAACTGCCGAACACGGGCCCGCCGGCGTAGCCGCCCAGCAAGGCGCGGCGGTCGGACCAGACGGCCAAAGTCACGCCCGCCCCGTGGGCGAGGGCGGGAGCCGCTTCCTGGCCCGCGGAGGCGCCGAGGGCAGCGTCTCCCTGCAGGAACTTGGGTGCGGACAGCGCGGGCGCCTGGGCGGCGGGCCAGGCAAGCAGAAGGGCGAGGATGGGCGGCATGGGCTCTACTCAACAAGGCGCGAAATTCCCGTCCCCCCCCTCGACATTTCGGATCAAACAGTCCGCATTTGGCCGCCGCGCCTTTGCGCCCTACAATGCGGGGTCCAACGATCGGAAGGCATTGCGCCCAGTGCGATGGAAAGAGAAATCCAAAGACGACGGACCTTCGCGATCATCTCGCACCCGGACGCCGGCAAAACCACTCTCACCGAGAAGTTGCTGCTCACGGCCGGTGCGCTGAATCTCGCGGGTTCGGTCACGGCCCGCCGCCACCAGCGCGCGACGGCCTCAGACTGGATGGAGTTGGAGCGTCAGCGCGGCATTTCCATCAGTTCGACGGTGCTGCAATTCGAGTACCGCGAGCATTGCCTGAATCTGCTGGACACTCCGGGCCACCGGGATTTTTCGGAGGACACCTATCGGGTGCTCACGGCCGTGGATTCCGCGGTCATGGTGATTGACGCCGGCAAGGGCATCGAAGCGCAAACCCGCAAGCTCTTCGAGGTGTGCCGGCGGCGCGGCGTGCCGATTCTGACGTTCATCAACAAACTGGACCGCCCGCCGCGGGATCCGATCGCGCTGCTGGACGAGCTGGAGTCCGTGCTCGGCATCAAAGCTTGTCCCATGAACTGGCCGCTGGGCCTGGGCCCCGAATTCCGCGGCATCTTCGACCGCCGCACCGGCGCCGTGCACCTCTATCAGCGCACGCCGGGCGGCGCCTACCTCGCGCCGGTGGCCGTGCACGATCTGGACAATCCGCGGATGGCGGAATTGGTCCCGCCGGAGATCCTGGCGCGCGCGCGCGAGGAACTGCACTTGCTGGAGGCCGCCGGAGCGAAATTCGATCTGCAGGCGGTGCGGGCCGGCGAACAGACGCCGGTCTTCTTCGGCAGCGCGGTCAACACCTTCGGCGTGGACGCGCTGCTCGACGCCGTCGTCGAACTCGCGCCCGCGCCCGGCCCGCGCCCAGCCGGC
>CAYVPL010000198.1:0-5187 GCA_964453755.1 uncultured Planctomycetales bacterium | reverse complement strand
GCGCTTCGGCGTAGCCCATGACGCCCTCGACGCGCGTCGTGCCGCCCTTGGCGATCGCGCCGAGCGATTTGAGCGCGATGTTGAGCAGGCCGCCGGTCACGTTGCCCGGGCTGGGGTTCATGCTCAGGCTCGCGCCGATGCGCGCGGTGTGCGCTTTGTACCAATCCACCAAGTCGTAGACCTGGCGGCCGACGGACGCGTCGCGGGCGCGCTGCGCCAGCACGTGCTCGGCGCCGCAGAATTCGGGCACCTCGGTGAGAATGGCGGTGCCGCCGTGCCGCACGATCAGGTCGGCCGCGTGGCCCAGCGCCGGGTTCGCCGACAGGCCGGAGAAGCCGTCGGAGCCGCCGCACTTGAGGCCGAGCACCAGCTCCGACACCGGCACCGGCTCGCGGCGCGCCTCGTTCGCGAGCGGAAGCATGCGCCGCACTTCGTCGAGCCCGCGGCGGATCGCGGCTTTGGTGCCGCCCGCGTCCTGAATGCCGATCCAGGCCACCGGCTTGCCCTCCGGCTGCAGGCCGTTCTGGTCCATCCAGTCGCGCAGGATCGAAGAACCGGTCTTCTCACAACCCAACTCGAGAAAAATCACGCCGCCGACGTTCGGGTGGCGGGCGAAGGCCGCCAGCGTGCGCAGGATGGTGTGGATGTTGGCGCCGTCCGGCGTGCCGCAGCCCTTGTTGTGCCCCAGGGCCACCACGCCGTCCACGTTCGGGAATTCTTCCGCGCTCCACAGCGTGAATTCCGCGGTGTTGGCGACCTGCTGGGCCTCGTGGCTGGCGCACATGCTGGTGGGAATCACCGCGATCCAGTTGCGCGTGCCGGTGCGGCCGCTGGCGCGGCGGAATCCGGCGAAAGTCGGCCGCGCGGCCTCCGGCACGAAATCCGGCGCCGGGGTGCTGAGCTGCGGCGGCAATTCCCGCACCACCGGAATTTCGTCGGTCATCCGCTCGTGCGTGATGAGGTCGCCGGCCTGAATGCCGAGCGAAGTGCCGACCGGCTGGCCGTACTGGCGCACGAACTCGCCGGCAGGAATGTCAGACAGCGCGAAGCGATGGCCGCCAGGCACTTCCGCGCGCAAGGTCACGCGCTTCGGCTGCGCCCCGGCCGCCGCCGGCAGCTCGACTACGGCGCCCGCCGGAGCGCCGTATTTCACCACCGCCACGTTGTCGGCGGCGGACACGCGGACAGCCAGTTCGCGCAGGGGCCGGACGGCCGGCGAGGAGTCGAGTTTGGAATCAGCCATCGAGGTCTTCCAGCGGGAGGCGTCCCGCGGCGAATAGTCGTGAGAAGGATTGAGCCGTCCGGGCGATGCCGGCCGGCAAAGGCGTGCGCCGCAGGCCGGGCAGGGCCTGATCCAGCGCGCTGCTGTCGAGGCGCCCGGCCAGCGCCAGCGGGCCGCCTTCGGCGCGGATGCGCGCGGCCGAGCCGGGCGCCTGCTCCTCGAGCAGTTCGAGGAAGCGCGCGACGGTGGCGGCTTCGCCGTGCACGTTGAAGACGCGCGCCCCGCTCGGACCTTCGGCGGCGCCGGCGACGAAAGCGCGCGCGGCGTCCTCGGCGAACAGGAAGTCGGTCGTGCCGCTGAAGCGAATCACGTAGGGCAAACCGGCGACGGCGGCCTTGATGGCTTTGGTCGGTCCGCTGGTGAGGCCTTGGTCGCGCGCGACGCCGTAGACGGTGAGCGGCCGCAGGCCGATGGACGAAATGCCATGCGCGTCGAAGTAGACGCGCGCGTTGCCCTCGTTGGCCAGTTTGTAGACGCCGTAATGAGTGCGCGGCGTGGGCGTCTGCGCCTCGTCGGCGCCGCCATGGTCGTGCTCGTCCGGATCGCGGCCGTAGACCGCGGCGCTGCTGGCGTAGACCAGGCGCGGAATCTGCAGCGCGCGCGCCGCCTCGAAGACGTTGAGCGTGCCGACGACGTTGACGAGCGCGCCCTTCACCGGATCGGCGGCGCAGAACGGCACTTGCAGTCCCGCCAGGTGCACGATGCGGCGGGCGCCGCTGCGCTCGAGGGCGCCGCGCACCGCGGCAGTGTCGGTCACGTCGCCTTCCAGCCAGGCGACGCGATCGAGGTCAGCCGGGTCCTCCAGCACCTGGCGCAGGCGGCGCTCGTCGCGGCGCAGGTCGAAGGCCACGGGCTCGTGGCCCTGGGCGAGGATTTCGCGCAGCACCCAGGCGCCGATGCAGCCGGCGGCGCCGGTGACGAACCAACGCTCGGGCCGACGGGCGGCAGCGCCGCTGGGGGAGGAGCTCATAGGGAGGTGATCGGGGCCAGAGGCTGGCGGGATTCCGCCGGCACGGGGAAACCGTAGAAGATCCGCGCGTTCTCGCCGAGGAAAAGTTCCTTCTCTCGCGCGCTGAGCAGATCCGACTGCTCGACGAAGCGCAGGCTCTGGCCGTAGGTGAAGTCGCACATGGTGCGCGGCCAGTCGCTGCCCCACATCAGCTTTTCGATGCCGACGCGGTCGCGTGCTGCTGCAATGGCGCGCTGCGCCTGCGGAAAGGGGAAGCCCTCGTCGCGGTAGAGCCACACGATGCCGCCGCACTCGATGCGCACGTTCGGATGCCGCGCCAGCATCAGTTGCGCCGGCCACCCGCCGCGCGTGGGCAGGCCGAAGTGCCCGATGGCGGCGCGCAGCAGCGGGAAATCGGCGAGCACGCGTTCGAAGCCCGGCACCTGGTCCGCGCCCTCGCTGAAGTCGATCGCGAGCGTCTTGCCTTCGCGCTCGAGGCGCTGCCACACCGGCGCGAAGCGCGGATCGTCAAACGCGAACCGGCCCGCCAGCTGTCCCGCGCAAATTTTCAGCCCGCGGAAGCCTTGATCCAGCAGCCGCCGGCACTCGTCCGCGGCCTCTTCCGCTGGGCGGAAGAAGTCGGGCAGCGCGAAGGCGAAGAAGCGGCCGGGGAATCGCCGCTCCAGTTCCAAGGAGTAGGCATTCTGCTCGCCGTCGAGATACTCCTGCACCAAGACGCCCGCGTCCACGCCGTGCGCGTCGAACTGCGCCAGCGCATATTCACCCAGCGCGCGACAGTCGAGCAGAGTCGCCGGCATGCCGAGCACGACCCGTCCAGGCTGGTCGCCGATCCGGATCTGCCCGTTGCCCACGGGCTTGACCGTCTCCACGCCGCGAATCCGGCCATCCAGGCGGTTCCAGGCGTGCATGTGGGCGTCCACGCGCACCCGTGCAGGATAAGGCCATCCGCCTCATTTTAGTTGTCGTGAATTGTTTTCACCTGTGACTTTCATGGGCGGAATGCTAGACTGCTTTTCATGCCTCCCCGCAAGCACGAAGAGCGGACCCGGCCGAAGTACTCGGCTCCGGCGCTCGAGAAGGGTCTGGACATCCTCGAGCTGCTCTCCCTCCAGAGCGAACCCATGAGTCTGGCGCAGATCGGCCAGAAACTCGGCCGGACCAGCGGGGAGATTTTCCGCATGCTGGCCGCCCTGGAGCGCCGCGGCTATTTGGCGCGCGGCCCGCGGCCGGAGCAGTATCAGCTCACGAACATGCTGTACGAACTGGCGCACCGGCATCCGCCCGTGAAGCGTTTGCTGGCCCACGCTTTGCCCATCATGGAAGACCTGGCGCGGACCATCCAACAGTCCTGCCATTTGGCGGTGCGGCATGAAAACGAGGCGCTCATCGTTGCGCAGGTGGATTGCCCCGGCTTCACGGGTTTCGCGGTGCGCGTCGGCGCCCACGCTCCCTTAGTGGATTCCTGCTCGGGCCGCGTGCTGCTCGCCTTCCAGACCCCGGAGACGCGCGCGGTCTGGCTGACCACGGCTTTGGCGGCGACCGCTCAGCCGGCCCCGCGGAGCGCGGTGGAATCCCTGCTCCAGGACATCCGGCAGGCCGGCGTCAATCGTCAGCCGAGCTTGGTGCACCACGGCATCGTGGACTTCGGCGTGCCGATCCTTGACCATGACGGGAACGCGCTGGCCGCCCTGACGGTGCCCAGCCTCGCCACCATCGGCTCCGCGATCGGCGAGGCGGATCTCGTGCAGCATCTGCGGCAGAGCGCTCGTCAACTCATCGAGAAAATCGGCTCGCCCACACCCGCATGAAGGTTCTCCGCCTGCCCGCCCTGCTCCAGTTGCCGGCGCTCGCGCTGCTCGGCAGCCTCGCCGGCTGCGGCGCCGGGGACGCCGGCGGCGGCCCGCCGCTGATCGCCGTGATTCCGAAGGGCACCACGCACGAGTTCTGGAAGAGCATCCATGCGGGCGCGGTGCAGGGCTCGCGCGACGCCAGCGTGGACATCTACTGGAAAGGCCCGAGCAAGGACGACGACCGCGACGCGCAGATTCGCGTCGTGGAGGACGCCATCTCGCGCGGGGTGGACGGCATCGTCATTGCGCCATCTGACAACAAGGCGCTGGTGCGGCCGCTGGAGGACGCGGTGCGTAACGGCATTCCCGTGGTGGTGATCGACAGCCCGATCGACTGGGAAGGCAAGGTGTCCTACATCGGCACCGACAACTACGACGGCGGCGTGGTGGCCGCGCGCGCGCTGGCCGGCATGCTCGGCGGCAAGGGCAAGGTGGTCCTGATGCGCTACTTCGAAGGCTCGGGCAGCACGATGGCGCGCGAAGTAGGCTTTCTCGAGACCGTGCAGAAGGAGTTCCCCGGCCTGGAGATCCTTTCCAGCAATCAGTACGGCGGCTCGACCACCGAGTCCTGCTACGCCACCGCCGAAAACCTGCTGAACTCCTACCCGCAAGTCGAAGGCATCTTCTGCGCCTGCGAGCCGACCACCTTCGGCATGCTGCGCGCGCTGCAGGATTCCGGCAAGGCCGGAAAAGTCAAAGTCGTCGGCTTCGACGCCACCGAGAAGATGCTGGAAGGCCTGCGCCAGGGGCACTTGCACGGCCTCGTGCTGCAGAACCCCTTCAAAATGGGAGAAATGGGCGTGCGCGCCATGGCCGACCATCTCGCCGGCCGCCCGGTCGAGCCTCTGGTGGACACGGGCACGATGGTCGCCACCCGCGAGAATCTGGAGACGCCCGAAATCCAGGCCCTGATCCACCTGGACTTCAGCCGCTGGCTGGAATGACCGGCGGATCCGTGCGCCTGCGCATGCATGGCGTGCGCAAATCCTTCGGCGGCGTCGAGGCGCTGCGCGGCGTGGATTTGGAGGTGGAGACTGGCGAAGTGCACGCCCTGATCGGCGAGAACGGCGCCGGCAAGTCCACGC
>CAYVPL010000197.1:0-5205 GCA_964453755.1 uncultured Planctomycetales bacterium | reverse complement strand
CTGCCCCGCGTTCTTCGGATCGTTGGCGGCGCCGCCGTCGCCCATGCCGACGTAGAGGAAGCCGTCGTGCGGCCCGAAGGCGATCATGCCGCCGTTGTGATTGGGCCAGGGCTGCTCGATGGTGAGCAGCACCTTCTCGCTCTTCGGGTCGGCGACCACCGGGTGATCCTTCTCCGCCGACGCCGGGAGTTGGAAGCGCGCGATGACGGTGTCGCCCCGGCGGTTGGAGTAATGCAGGAAGACGAAGCGGTTCTCCGCGCCGAATTTCGGGTGAAAGGCCAGGCCCAGCAACCCGCGTTCGCTCACGTCGCTGATCTGCTCGCGCAGATCCAGCACGTCGCGGCTCTGCAAGGCGCCGTTGCGCCAGGCCCGCAGCCGGCCCTTCTTCTCGAGGATGAGCAGGGTGTCCGTCTCGCCGGGCACCGACGCCAGGAACAGCGGCTCGTCGAGGCCGGAGACCAGCTTCTCCAGGCGCATTTCCTGGGCGGAGGCGCCGCCCGCGAGCAGGAGGGCGGCAAGAAGGGCGGGGAGCGGGCGCAGCACGGCGGGCGCCAGATTAACCGCCGCCGCCCTCACTTCTTCGGATAGGTCGCCAGCACCCAGGCCGACCAAGCCGCATCGAAGCTCTCCTCGTCCATGCCGAAGGCTTGGGAGAAGGACTCGCGGTGTCGGGCCAAGATTTCTTCGCGCGTCGGAGCGCGGCCCGGCGTGAGGATGCCCTTCACGCCTTCGAGAAATGCGGGCAGGCCCTCGGGCTTCACGCGCAACAGGTACTCCATGCGCGACCAGGACATCATGTGGTCCGAGTACTCGAACTTCGACAGGTCGTCGAGCGCGAAGAGTTGCTCGGCGGTCGGCCAGATCTGGTTCTTCACCCGCGCATGCACGCGCGGCGGCCAATTCCACTGATCCTTCTCGTCTTCGCTGTAGGCGCGCTCGTCGGTGAAGTAATTCAGTTTGGGCGTGACGCGGCGCGCCAGCGCGTGGCCCAGTCCATTGGCGATCCACAGCGGGACGGAGTGGGTGTAATTCTTCGTTCCGTCCACGAAATTGAAGGCGAGGTTGTAGACCAGCACGCAGTGCAGCACCGCGTCCTGATCCAGATTGGTGCCTTGCACGTGGGCGGCGAACAGCAGCGAGCCGGTGCGCACGAAGAAGTGGCGCGCCGAAGCGTCGGCGCCCGCGCCGGCCAGATAACGCTCGCGCAGGCGGCCGTAGCTGCTCTCCTTCCCGAACAGGAGCACGGTGAATTTCCCGCCCATGCCGAGGTACGGGCCTTCGCCGCGGTAGACGCCGTCCACCAGTTGGCCGGGGCCGGTGGGCCAGCGCGCCTGATCGAGCGCAAAGGTGCGGCTGAATTCGGCGTTCGCCTCCTCGCAGCGCTGCGCCGTCAGGTGCAGGCGCAGCCAGGGCTCGAGTTTGCGCGGCACCTTGGCCGGCGCTGCGGGAATGCGCAGGCGCAGGCGGTCGAGTTCGGCCAGCAGGCGCTCTTTGTCAACTTGGCCTTCGACCTCGTAGGCCGGCAGGCTGGAGCCGATGCGGAAGTGCTCCGTCTCGACCCACAGCATCTGCACCCCGTCGCCGAGCGTCTTCTCGATCGCCGTCGTGGTCAGGCCGTCGGCGAACTCGAAATTGCCGATCGCGACGTAGCCGGCCTTGGCCAGGGCCTCCGGCTCGTTCTTGGTGTACGGGTCGAGCCGAAAAGCCTCGTCGCCGGACTCCTTGGCCTTGTCTTGCGCAGCCAGGGGTCCGGCGACGAGTAGAACTGCCGCGACCGCCGCGCCGGCGGCGAATCGCGGACTGCGGATCATGCGCCGGCGGGAGCGGTCTTGGCCTTGAGCTCGGGCTTGAGGCCGAGATCAGACGCCTTCTGCTCGCGCTGCTTCAGAGCCTCGAGATCCTTGCGCGCCTGCTCCAGATCCTTCTGCAGCGCCTTCATCTTGGCGGACTTCGGACCTTCGTCCTCGGCCATCTTCTCGATCTGCCGGCGGAGCTGCTCCAAGCGCCCGTCCATCACGTCGTACTGCGCGACGATCTTCTCAATCTCTGCGGTCGCCGTTTCGGCGTCGCCGACGTAACTGCGCTTGATCATCGCGTGCATCGCATCCCACAATTCCGTGCGCGACTGGTCGCCCTTGAGCAGGATCGGATCGGATCCGTCCCAACTGGCGAAGAACAGGTGCGGCGGATGCTCTTCGTCGAAGAGCTCGTGGAAGGCGTGCGTTTTCTCGAGCACGTGCTCGGGCAGCTTCACGCAACGGAACCAGCGCGCCATCACGAAGGTGCGCGAGTTGTCCTCGCTCGTGCTGAGCAGCGCCTTGTCAGTGCCGTTGCAGGTCTTGCACTCACGCAGGACCAGCAGCGGGCGCCGATCGTCGCCGGCGATGTAGAGGAACGCCTCCTTCTCGGGCAGCGCGCGCTCGACCGCCTGCGCGACGGTGCCGCCGGATGCGGCGGGCGTCTTGCTGGGCTTGACCTGGAAAACCGGATAGTTCCATTCGATCTTCAGCAGGCTGCGCGCGGTTTTGCCGTGCGAGGTGGGCAGAGCCACGCTGCCGCCCGGCGCAGTTGCGCCGCCCGGACCGCCGCTGCCGCCGGGGCCGGCCGGAGTGGCCGCGCCGCCCGGACCGCCGCCCGCGCCGCCGCCGGGGCCGTTGGCATCCGAGGGACCCGCGTAAGAACCAGTGCCATTGCCGGGCGCACGGCCCGCGCTGCTACCGCTTCATCACTGGGGCGCCGCGCCCTGAGCAGGAATCGCGAAGGCTGCCACGAGAAGCGGCACGCTGAGGAGGGAGAGGTGTTTCATGGTGCCTCGCCGGGGGCGTTTGAACAGGTATAGCGCAAAAACGGCCTCCGATACGACCCTGTCTCGAATATTCCTTCAATCCTGGCGTTGGGCATGGCTCTCCCAGAGGATCCAGTCCGTCAGGGCCATGCCGGCACGATGGCGCCGCAGGAGGTCGCGGTGCGCGGGGCTCTCGGTGGCCGGGACCAACTCGATGCCGTCTCCGGCCCAAGTCATGGCTTCGCGGCCGCCTTGCACCTCGAGAATGACCGCCTCTCTTCCAATTAACAAACCTCCAGGATTGTATCCATACGGCACGGCCCCCTCGTCGAGCAAGCTCGTGCCGATGCCCCGGTACTCGGCCGTCGCGCAACCGGAGAGATGGAGCAGGGTTGGAATCACGTCCTTGTGGGAGCCCGGGCGCAGCAGGTCAGGCTCGAAGGTCGCGGCCAGGAGCTCCGGCGCCAGCACGAAGAAGGGCACGGCCCGTTCCAGGAGCACCTCGCTGGCGGCGAAGGGGATGCCCATGCCCATGGTGTGGTCGCCGGTGGCGGCGACGATCGTCCGGTCGAGCAGGCCGTCCTGCTCCAGCCGCGTCAGGAAACGCCCCAGTTCATGGCAGGCGTACTGATAGGTCTGCAGCTGCTGGCGCTGCAATTGGTCCAGGCCGCCGGCGCGCTCGAGCAGCGCCTGCGGCGGCAGGAGCGGCGGGAGTTGCGCGTCGGACGGAAGCTCGTGCGGCGGATGGTGCGTGGTGGTGAAGAGAATCAGGAACTGCGGCGCCGTCGCTTCGCGCAGGCGGCGCTCGGCCGCGGCGAAGAGATGCTCGTCCCAGACGCCCCACTCGCCGCTGGCGAGATCCGGATCAAGGCCGAGCTCGTGCAGGATCTGCGGCTGGCCGACCACCTCGACGAATCCCTGCGGCGGCAGGAAGGGGCCGAGCTTGCGCCATTCCATCGGCCCGCCGTAGAGGAAGCGCGGCTCGTAGCCCTGATCGGCGAAGGCGCGCGCGGCCGAGGTCGGGAAGACGTGGTCGCGCAGATTCGATTGTGAGAGTTGCTTGGTGCCGGGCCGGTAGGGCAGGTTGACGACCAGCGACAGGATCGATCCGGCCGAGCCGTTGTCGCTGGGCAGGAAGCGCGGGAAGAACCAGCCGCGCTCCCAGTAGGACTCGAGCGGGCCGAGCAAGTCGAAGTCCGGACTCTGCCACCGCAGCAAGTGCGTGTTGAAGGATTCCATCACCACCAGCACGACGTGAGGCGGCTGGCCGGCCGGCGGACGCGGCAGCATGGCCTGCGGCGGCAGCAGCGCGAGCGCCGTCGCGGCCGGGTCGTCGGCGATCGGCAGGCCGGTGAAATCCTGCAGCGCCTGCTCGCGCTTGCCGGCGTAGGAATAGCGCGCCGCGACCGAGAAGGGCTCCTCCGTGAGGCGGATCCACACCGCCTCGGCCAGCGATTCGACGCCGTTCGCCGGCACCTGATGCACGAAACCGGAGGCCGGCAGATCCTCGCTCATGCTGGCGGTCGAGGACGAGAATGACCAGGACAGCAGCAGCACCGTGGCGAGCACGTGCAGCGTGAGTTGCGCGTTCAGCCGCGGCTCCGGGTCGCCGGCGTGCGCGCGCGCGCGGCTGGCGCTCAGAATGCGCTCCGGCGACCACAGCCGCAGCAGAATGCGCCCGAGCAGCCAGGCGGCGACGAGGATCAGCACCGTGTAGAGCAGGAAGGGGTGGTTCTTCCACGCGCCGACGATCACGGAGATCAAGTCGTCTTCGAAGAAACCGTAGGCGAGCACCGACAGGTGGCTGGTGTAGAAGGCGTAGAAGATGAAGTCGGAGATCAGCAGCGTCAGCACGCCGGCGATGCCCGCGAAGCTCCACCAGAACATCAGGCGCAGCCATGCGCGCCAGCGCTCGCGCGTGGCGGTCCGCAGCCACAGCAGCGAGAGCATCGGCGGCAGCAGCAACAGCAGCACGATGCGGAGGTCGTGCAACAGGCCGGCGGCGAAGGCCGCGGGCAGGTCGCCGAGGAAATGGCTCCACACTTCCGGGTGGGCGTAGCGCAGCACGAAGGCCGCGCGGAAGCCGCCCATGATCAGGAGCAGCGCGCCTCCGAGCAGGGTCAGGCGCGCGAGCGCCGAGCCCAGCGCGGCGCCGGCGTCGAAGCGCTCGCCGTCTGCGCGCGACGGGGCTTCCTGCTGCGTCATCCCACCATGATGCCGACTGCGGCCCCCCGCAGTCTCAAGAATCCTGCAGGGTGCGGCGCACGGCGGTCCGCCAGCCCGCGTGGCGTTCGTCCCGCTCCGCCGCGCTCATCTGCGGCTCGCAGCGGCGGTCCGCGCGCCACAGCGCGGCCGCGCTCGCCGGATCGAGCGCGCCGACGCCGACTCCGGCCAGCAGCGCCGCGCCGAGGCAGGTGGTC
>CAYVPL010000196.1:0-5206 GCA_964453755.1 uncultured Planctomycetales bacterium | reverse complement strand
TCTCGCGCACATGGCCGAGCGGCCGATCTTCCCCACCGCCGCCCGCGCTCCCGCTGGCGAGCTCATCCCGGAGCGCGGCGAGAGCCTCGACGCCCTCTTCGGCGACGCGGCAACTTGGGCCGAGCAGAACGCGATCCACGTCGGCAATCCCGGCTACGCCGGCCACATGGACAGCGGCGTTTCGGTTGCTGGCATTCTTGGCGACTGGCTGGCCAGCGCGCTGAATCAGAATCTGCTGGCCTACGAACTGGCTCCGGGCGCCACGCTCCTGGAGAAAAAACTCATCGACGCCTTCGCCGCGCAGGCCGGCTTCGGCCCTGGCTCCGGCGGCATTTTCACGACCGGCGGCACGATCGCCAATCTCACGGCTCTGCTGCTGGCCCGCGACGCCGGCAGCCGCGACGCTTCGCGCCTGGGCCTCTCCAGCGAGCACCCGCTCTGCGTGCTGGCCTCCGAGGACGCGCACTACTCCATCGGCAAGGCCTGCGCGGTGCTGGGCCTGGGCAGCGAGCGCGTCTTGCCCGTGCCCGTCACTGGCCCTGAACGGCGCCTGGATCCCGCCGCGCTCCCGCGCGTGCGCGCGCTGGCCCTGCAGCGCGGACTGCGGCCCATCGCGCTGGTGGCCACGGCCGGCACCACCTCCTGCGGCGCCGTGGACCCGATCGAAGCGTGCGCCGACTTCTGCGAAGAGCACGGCCTCTGGCTGCACGTGGACGGCGCGCACGGCGGCGCGCTCATCTTCCACCCCGGCGAGCGCGCGCGGCTGCTCGGCGGCCTGAATCGCGCCGACTCGTTCTCCTTCGACCCGCACAAGTGGCTGTGGGCCCCGAAGTCGGCCGGCGTCCTGCTGGTGCGCCGCAACGAGGACCTGGTGACGGCCCAGTACCACGCGCCTTATCTGGACCGCTTCAGCGACCACGGCGAGGCCTTGCCCGTAAGCCAGGGCCGGCGCGCCCTGGACGGCAGCCGCCGTTTCGACGCGCTGAAGGTCTGGATGATTCTGCGCCACCTCGGCCGGCGCGGCCTGGCCTCCGCCATCGAGAGCCGCCTCAGCCTCACCCGCTGGCTGCATCAGGAACTCTCCCAGCACCCCTACTTCGCCCCGCGGCATCGGCCCGACCTGAACGTGCTGGCCTTCGCGCCGCGGGCCCAGGCCGACGAGGCCGCCATCGCCGGGGTGCACCGCAACCTCGAGCAGGAGGGCCGCTATTGGTCCTCTTACACCGTTCTGGAGGGCCGCCCTTGCCACCGGGTCGTCCTCATCAATCCGACCACGGAAGCCAGCCACCTGACCGGGCTGGTGGACCGCCTCCATCGCCTCCACGAGGAGGCGAATAGCCGTAGCCAGCCCCCCGAAGGGCTGCTACATTCTTCGCCTCCACTGCCGCCGAAGCGGCAGTTGTTCCCCGGATCCGACCCTGCGGATTCGTCGCCCGACCCACGTCCCCGATGAAGCGAAACCTGATCCTGGCCGCCTGTGCGGCGCTGCCCGCCATCCTTCTGGTGCCTGGCTGCTCGAGCAACCCCGAGACTTCGACCGACCCGGGTTCCGACGAAGCCTGGGCCACCGAGCCGGGCGCTCCCGAGGCCGTCGTCGCCCAGGAGCAAGATCTGGCCGACTCCGAGTTGCTGGCGCAGACCGCGCAGGACGAGGCGCTCCGCACCCAGAAGATCAATTTGTTGGTCGAGCAGCATCTGGACATCGCGCGCAGCGCTTATGCGGACGCGCGCATGCTCGAGGCCGAGGATCACCTGCTGAAGGCGCTGGAGCTCAGCCCGGGCAACCGCGACGCGCTCGGCCTGCTCGATCAGGTGCAATACCGGCTCGGCCGCATCCGCACGCCGATCACGGACTCCAGCGACGACGCCCGCACGCGCACGATGGCGCGCGCGGCCGCGATCCGCGCTTCCACTGAAGCCGAGCTGGCGCGGGGCGAAGCGCTGCTGGCGGCGGGTCAGTACGACGATGCCATCGGTGCCGCGCGTCTCGCGCTGGCCAACATCCGCGGCAGCACCCTGATCAGCGATTGGGGCGGCATGGAAGATCAGGCCGCCAGCCTGCTCGAGCAGGCCGAAGCGGGCCGCGACATGATGGTGAAGCAGCAGCGCGACGCCGAAGTCGCCGCGACCTACGGCGAAATCCAGAATCAGGCCCGCACCTTGGACGAGGCGCGCCAGCGCCGGATCGACGGCCTGATGCAGGACGCCACCGACGCCTGGGAAGCCGGCCGCTACGACAAGGTCGAAATCCACGCCACCAGCATCCTGCGCGAAGAGCCGCTGAACGAGCAGGCTCTGACCTTGCGCGACTCGGCGCGCCGCGCCCGCAACGAAGAGAAGAGCTCGAATTTCGTCACCGAGCGCAGCGAACTGTTCCGCAGCTGGGAGCAGGAACTGGCCGCGGCCCGCGTGCTGCAGAACTCGATTCTCGAGTACCCGGACCCGGAACACTGGCAGCGCATCACCGAGATGCGCAAAGACTTCAGCCAGGTGCCGGAGGACGAGATCGCCCTGCCGGAGAACGCGGCGATCCTCGAGCTCCTGAACGCGCAGAAAATTCCCGGCCTGATCTTCGAAGGCGAGACCAGCCTCGAGGCCGTGCTGGAGCCGCTGCGCACCTTCACCACGATCCCCTTCGTGGTCACCCCGGACGCGGTGGACGCCGTGGATTCCGCGGGCATCGAGTTCACGGCCAACTTGCCGCACGAGATGACGGCGCGCAGCGCGCTGGACAACATCGTCAGCTTGGCCGGATCGGGCGTCGCCTGGACGGTGCGCAACGGCGTGGTCTATCTGACTTCCACGGCGCGCGCGCACTCGAACCTGATTCTGTACCCGCACGACGTGCGCGACCTGATCGCGCAGATGAACGACTTCACGCCGCCGAAGATCGACCAGATCCGCCTGCCGGACGGCGAGTACAGCGACGAGGAGCCGGCCTTCGGCGGCGTCGCGCCCGAGCCGGTGCCGGTCGACAACCCCGACAGCCTCGAGGTGCTCATCAAGTCCAACGTCGCGCCGGGCACCTGGGACGGCGAGATCGAGGGCGTGAGTTTCCGCCTGTCGAACGGCGGCATCTACGTCAACCACACGGCCGCGGTGCAGAAGGAGATCATCGAATTCCTCGACGGTCTGCGCACCTACACCAGCTCGATGGTGACCATCGAGGCGCGCTTCATCACGATCACCAAGGACTACCTGCAGGAGATCGGCGTGGATTGGCGCGGCAACGGCGGCGATCCGGACAGCCTCGATCTGGTGGTGCTCGACGACGTGACCTCCGGCCTGGAGGACAACGCCTCGAACGCGCTGGACAACGACGGCCCGGGTCTCCCGAGCGGCGCGGACACCAACCCCAGCGCGGGCGCCTACTTCAACGACGGCCTCGACGGCGACATGCGGGCCCGCACCGAGAACATTCTCGGCGCCTACGGCCAGCGCCTCGGCGTTTCCGGCGGTCTGACCATGTCCTTGGCCTTCCTGGATGACCTCCAGTACAACCTCATCGTGCGCGCGGTGAACAAGCGCGAGCACGCCGAGGAACTGACGGCCACGACGCTGTCGGCCCAGAACACGCAACGGGCCTACGCGACGATGCTGAACCAGATCACCTACGTCCAGGACTTCGACGTGGAAGTGGCTCTGGCGTCCATCATCGCCGACCCGATCGTGGGCGTGATCTCGGACGGCATCGTGCTGGACGTGCGTCCGACCATCTCGCAGAACCGCCGGTACATCCTGCTGGAACTGCGCCCGACCGTGGCCACGCTGCTGCGGCCGATGCCTGAGTTCACCTCCTCGCTGGCCGGCCTCACCACTCCGGTGACGCTCCAGCTGCCGGAACTGCAGGTCGCCAGCGCCAGCACCACCGTCGTGGTGCCGGACGGCGGCGCGGTGGTCATCGGCGGCCTCAAGAAGCTCTTCAACCTGGATCAGCGTTCGGAGATCCCCTTCCTGGGCGACATTCCGATCCTGTCCCTGCTCTTCAAGACGGAAGGCCAGGTGAACGAGAACCGCGACGTGATCCTGTTGATCAAGGCGACCATCACGGACGCCAACGAGGTCAACGCGAATCTCGACGGAATGGCGAAGCGCTAGAGCCGGAGTGCGTCTGAGGGCCGCGAGGCCCTCAGACCGGCACCCCGTAGTGTTCGCGGAGGATTCCGCGCAACTCCAGGAAGTCCCGGATCTCGTGATCCGGCTGGATTTTCGGCGGGGTGCTGCCGTGCTTGCCGGTGCCGTGGTGCCAGACGGTGCGCAGACCGGCGGCCGCCGCCGGCTCGACGTCGTGCGCAGCGTGATCGCCGACGTGCATGGCCTCGCCGGGCTCCACCCCCGCCGCCTCGACGGCGCGCCGATAGAGCAGCGGATTGCGCTTGGCGATGCCCACCTGATCGGTGATGAACAGCAGGCGGTGATCCGTGAACCGGTCGAGGCCCAGGCGCAAGATCTTCTCCATCTGCTTGCGCGTGAGACCCGCGCTGATGACCCCGAGCCGCAGTTCCGTCTGCGACAGGTCGCGCAAGAGTTGCTCGGCCTCGGGCCGGATGCGCAACTGCTGCCACTTGGTGTCGTGATAGGCGATCACCGCCGCCATCACGAGCAGATCCCGGTTGCAGCCTTCGGTGGCCACGCGCGGCAGGCGCATCAGCAGCCGGTCGAAGTGCCGGTCGTCGTTCGAGCCGAACTCGGCCACCACGTCGTTCATGGTGGCGATGGTCTCGGCGCGCGAGGCGCGCAGGCCGCGGGCCCGCATCGCCTCCACCGCTTTGTCGCGGGCTTGCAGCGCGAAGGACGTCGTGTCGAAGAGGGTGTCGTCGACGTCGAAGAAGAGGGCGCGGAGGGTGCGCGGCGCGGCGGTCAAGGCGCCGAGTGTAGCGCCCTTGCCGCGGCGACCAGACGGCGGGTGTAGGCCTCGCGCGGGCGGTCCAGAATTTCCGCCGTCGGCCCCTCTTCGACGATCCGGCCCTCCAGCATCACCGCCGTGCGGTGCGTCAGTTCGCGCACCACCCCCAGGTCGTGCGTGATGAACAGCAGGGCGAAGCCGAGCCGCTCCTGCAGGCCGCGCAAGAGTTCCAGGATGCGCCGCTGCACGGCCAGGTCCAGCGCGCTCACGGCCTCGTCGCAGACCACCAGGCTCGGCTCGGCGGCCAGGGCGCGGGCGATGGCCACGCGCTGGTTCTGACCGCCGGAGAGCTGATGCGGG
>CAYVPL010000195.1:0-5243 GCA_964453755.1 uncultured Planctomycetales bacterium | reverse complement strand
CCTGAAGCAGCCGAAGTAGGGGACTCAAGGTGCGGTGCCGGACGCAATTCAGCGCACGCGTCGGGTTCAACCGTCCACATCGCGTTCGCCACGAGCCACGCTCCGTCGACTTTGACAAAGCTGAACACGTCGATCCCGCAGTGGCTCGTCTTGCCGTCGATCCAGAACTCGTACGGCGCCCACACGACGGCAATGCCGCCGCGAATCATCACCGTGGGCGACCAGGCGCGTTCGCGATAGGTGCGCCCGTCTTTCCGGGATGGGTCGAGCCAGAAAGAATTCGGGCGCGCCGAGATTTCCATCGCGCCGCCCGGGCCGGGGCGCCATTGATAGGTCATGCCGTCAGGCCGACTCATCGCCGCCATGGCTTGATGATCGCTCGCCGAAATTGCGCTCAGGTAGCGTCCCATCGCCTCGAGCACAGCGGACTCCTCCGCCGGTTGATGACCGATGAGCACTTCTTGGGTCGGCGGGATCAGTGGCGCGCAGGACGCGAAAAGTGCGAGGATCACGAATCGGCTCATGGCTTGATCAACGGGTGTTCGAGGGCTGGGCCACCATGCCTCGCGCCAGCGCATCGAGCGCCCACAGCGTGAGGATCAGAAACGTCGAAGGCACCGCGATCAGCCACCAGCAGTCCACCAGCGGATTGAGCGCGGCCATGCCGTCGGCGGCGAGCAGACCCCAGGACACCGCGGGCGGCTCGACGCCGAGGCCAAGGAAGGACAGGAAGGCTTCCATCAGCACGACGCGCGGCAAGGTCAGCATCAGGAGCGTGCCGATCGAGGGCGCGAGATTGGGCAGCACGTGCCGCGCGAGCAGGCGCGGCCGCCGCGCGCCCCCGGCTTGCGCGGCCAGGATGAAGGCCTGGCCGCGCAGCCGCAGCGTTTCCGCGCGCGCCACCCGCGCCGCGGGCAGCCAGAAGAGCAGCCCCACCGCCGCCAAGAAGAGTTGCAGCCGGCCCAGGCCGATCGCCGCCAGTTCCGCGCGATACTCCTGCAGCAGCGCCAGCAGGAACAGCATGATCACGACCATCGGCACGCTTTCGAGCGCGTCGGCGGCGCGCATCAGCAATCGGTCGGCGCGGCCGCCCAGCAGGCCGGCCAACGCGCCGTAGGGTACGCCGACCAGCAGCGCGACCGCGGTGCCGAGCAGCCCGACGAAGAGCGAGATGCGCGCGCCGGCCAGCACGCGCGCGAGCAAGTCGCGGCCCAAAGGATCGGTGCCGAGCACCGGCGTCTGCGACCAGGCCGGCGCCGCCAGGCGCGCGTCGGCGTTCATGATTTCCGGATCCGGCAGCGGCAGCCAAGGCGCGGCGGCGGCGAGCGCCGCCAGCAGGATCAGCCAAGCCAGCGCCAGTCTCACGACAAGCCCTCCGCGCGCGGATCCAGGCGCGCCAGGAGCAGATCTGACAACAGCGTGCCCAGGCCCAGCAGAGCGGTGAACACCACCGTCGCGCCCAGCGCCAAGGTGAAGTCGCGGTTCAGGGCCGCCTGCACGAAGTGCGTGCCCAGGCCCGGCAGCGCGAAAACTTGCTCGATCACCAGCGAGCCCGTCAGGGCCGCAGCCGCCGCCGGTCCGAGGAAGGCAGCCACCGGCAGGAGCGCGGGCTTGAGCGCGTGGCGCCGCAGGATCTGGCCCGGGCTCAGGCCGCGCGCCAGAGCGGCGCGCGCCGCCGCCGACTGCAGCGCCGCGCGCGCGCCGCCATGGGCGAGGCGCGCCACTTGGGCCGCCAGCGGCAGGCCCAGGCAGAGCCACGGCAGGATGAGGTGCCGCAGGCCGCCGTATCCGGCGGGCGGCAGCCAACCCCATTGAAAGGAGAAGAGCAGCACGCAGGCGCCGGCCAGCACGAAACCGGGCGTGGCCATGAGCACCGTCACGCCGCCGAGCAGCAGCAGATCGGCCTTGCCGCCGCGTTGCGCTGCGAGCAGCCCGGCGGCCACGCCGCAGAGCAGGGCGAACGTCAGAGCGCCGGCGCCGACCGCGAGCGAGATCGGCAGCGATTGCGCCAGAATCGTGCGCACCTCGGTGTCGCGGTAGCGGAGCGAGGGCCCGAAGTCGCAGCGCGCGAGGCCGGCCAGCGCGGCGCCGTATTGCAGGAGCAGCGGCTGATCCAGCCCGTAGCGCGCGTCGAGCGCGGCGCGCACTTCCGGCGTGAGTTCGCGCTCCTCGTCGAAGGGGCCGCCGCGCGTCTGGCGCACCAGCAGAAAAGCCAGCGCGTGCACCACGAGGATCGTGAGCAGCAGCGCGCCGAGGCGGCGGAGCAGGCGCATTCAGGGAGCCCGGCGCAGCGCGCTCCAGTCCACGATGCCGCGCGGATTGGGCGCGAAGCCGCGCAGGTCGGGCGCCAGCAATTCCTGATTGGCGTCGGTCAGCAGCGGAATGACGGCGGCCTCGAACAGCAGCCGAGCCTCGGCGCGCGCCAACAAATCCATGCGCTCGGCCGGGCTGGCGGCGGCGTCGGCGGCGAGCAGCAGGTTCACGTAGTCCGCGTCGGCGAAGCCGGTGCGGTTGCCGGGATCGCCGGTGCGAAACAGGGAAAGAAAAGTTTCCGGATCCAGATAGTCGCCGACCCAGGAGGCGCGGGCAAGCGCGTATTCGCCGGCGCGCTCGGCGGCGCGGGCTTCGCGACCCTCCAGGACCTGGATGCGAATGGTCAGGCCGAGGCGGGTGCGCCATTGCTCGCGCAGCGCGGCGGCCAGGTCGCGATTCTGCTCGTTGGAGGGCACCAGAAGTTCGAGGCCGGCCAGCGCTTGTTCCCAGGACATTCCGTCCGCGCTCCATTGCTCCCGCGCCCGCTCCAAATGCGCGCGCGCCGCGGCCAGATCTTCTCCCGCCGGCGAAGGAGCGGAACGATAGCCGGCGAGGAGGGGGGGGACCAGGCTCGCGGAAGCGGCGCGGCCGCCGCCGATCATTTCGGCCAGCGCCGCGCGGTCGAGCGAGCGCGCCAGCGCCATCCGCAACTCGCGGTTCGCCAGCAGAGGATGGCGCAGATTGAGGCGCAGGAAGATTGCGGCGAACTGAGGACTCGGCCGGAAGGCAGCTGCATGCTCGGCGAGCAGGCGCGGCACCGCCAGGCGCGGCACGTTGGGCACGAAATCGGCCTCGCCGGAGAGGAACAAGTTGAGCGCGGTGAACTGCGACTCCACTGCGAGGAAGTCGAGCACGCGCAGGCGCCCTGCGTCCTGACTCCAGTAGTGCGGATTCAGTTCGACGCGCACGCGGTCGCGCACGCGGCGCTCGACCAGGCGATAAGGGCCGCTCGTGGGCAGATCGGACGGCCAAGTTCCCGGCGCCGCCTCGCGCAGCCGGCGGTGCACCGGGACCAGCGGCCAGCTCGCCGCCATTTCGCCGAACATCGGCCGCGCGCGCGGAAAGCTGATCTGCAGGACCTCGCGGCCGTCGGGCAGCCGTTCGCCGCGGACCTGCGCCTGATCTAGCCAGGAGGCGTAGGGAGCGCCCGTGGCGGGGGTTCGCAGCCGTTCCCACGACGCCAGCCAGTCTTCCAGGGTCAGCGGCGAGCCGTCGGACCAGCGCAGATCCGGGCGCAAGATGAAGACCCAGGCGCGCGCCGCGGGATCCACGGTCCAGGACAGGGCCAGGTCCGGCATCGGCTCGAGCGTGACGGGATCCAGGCGCGTGAGGCCTGCGTGCAGCGCCCCGGCGATGCGCGCCTCCGCCATGCTGGAGCCCAGTTGCGGATCGAGCAGCGCGGCATCGCCGCCGTTGATCACCACCAGATCGGCCGGCGCCGGCGCGCAAGCGAAGGCTCCGCACAGCGCCGCCGCCGGCAGCCAGGCCCGAAGCGGCAGCGCGCGACCCGCGAATCGGCTCGGCACGGGCGCATCCTAGCCGGAGCCTCCTGCCGGTCTCTAGAATCCACGAGTGCCCGAACCGGCGCTGCTCGAGGTGCGCGATCTGCGGCTCTGCGCCGGCGACGCACGCGCCGAGCGGGTGCTCGTGGAGGGCCTGAGTTTCGACGTGCCGGAGCGCGCCTCGGTCGGACTGGTCGGCGCTTCCGGCAGCGGCAAGAGCCTCAGCGCGCTGGCCCTGCTGGGCCTGCTGCCGGCGGGCATCCGCCGCACCGGCGGGCGCATTCTGTGGCGCGGCGCCACCGACCTGGCCAGCCTGAGCGAGCCGGAAATGCGGCCGTTCCGCGGCCGGCGCATCGGTTTCGTCTTTCAGGATCCGCAGTCGGCCCTGAATCCGGTGCTGCGCGTGGGCAGCCAGTTGGAAGAAGTGCTGCTTGTGCACCGGCCCGAGTTGAACCGGGCCGCGCGCGCCGCCGAGGCGGCGCAGGCTTTCGCCGCGGTCGGACTGCCCGAGCCGGAGCGCATCGGGCGCCGCTATCCGCACGAATTGTCAGGCGGCCAGCGGCAGCGCGTGTTGATCGCCATCGCGCTGGCGGGCCGGCCGGACCTCCTGATCGCCGACGAGCCGACCACCGCCCTCGACGCCACCGTGCAATTGCAGGTGGTCGAGTTGCTCGACCGGCTGCGCCGCGAGTTGGGCCTGGCCATTCTCTGGATCAGCCACGACCTGGCGCTCTTGCGCGAGCGCGCCGACCGCATCGTGGTGATGCATCAAGGCCGCGTGGTCGAACAAGGGACGCCGGCCGAACTCTTCGCGCGCCCTGCTCACCCGCAAACCGCCGAACTGGTCGCCGCGGCGCTGCGTCCTGAGGGCGCGCGCGCGGCCGCCGGCGGAGCCGCCACTGACGCCGCTCTGCTCGAGGTGCGCGATTTGTGCGTGCGGTATCCGGCCGGCCGCAACTGGCTCGGCTCGCCCGATTCCTGGCGCACGGCCGTGGACCGCGTCAGCCTGCAGATCCGCGCCGGCGAGGCTCTGGCGCTGGTCGGCGAATCCGGCAGCGGCAAGTCCTCGGTGGCGCGCGCGCTGCTGCGCCTGCCCGGACCGGCAGTGGAAGGCGTCGTCCGACTGCGGCTGCCCGCAGCCGGCGAGGTGGACTGGCTGGCCCTGCCCGAGGCGCAGGCGCGGCCGCTGCGCCGTCATCTGGGCTTGGTCTTCCAGGATCCGGTTTCCTCGCTGGATCCGCGCATGCGCGTCGGGCGCAGCATCGGCGAGCCGCTGGAGATCCACGGGCTCGCGCGCGGCGATGCCCTGCGCGCGCGGGTGCAGGAGCTCCTGCTGCAGGTCGGGCTCGCGCCGGAGCATTTCGAGCGCTACCCGCATCAGCTCTCCGGCGGTCAGCGCCAGCGCGTGGCCATCGCCCGCGCCCTGGC
>CAYVPL010000194.1:0-5246 GCA_964453755.1 uncultured Planctomycetales bacterium | reverse complement strand
ATGCGCCGCCAGACCAACACCATCAACTGGGGCAACACCTTGCCGCTCGCGCAAGGCATCAGTTTCGATCTCGACGGCGCGCCGCCGCGCTAAGCCGGCGCATTTTCCAGCGCGTCCAAGGCGCGCCGCAGCGCCGGCGCGTCTTCGCCGAGCGCGGCCTCCAACTGCTGCTGCGCCGCGCGCGCGGCTTCCGCGAGACGCGGCAGGCATTTCTGACCTTCGGCGCTGAGGCGCAGATGACAGACGCGCGCGTCGCGCGGATCGTCGTGCTGCGCGATCAGTCCGGCGCGCAGCAGCGCGCCCGCGGTCTGGCTCACGGCCGCGGGGCTCAGGCCCAGCGCGGCGGCGGCGGCGCCCGGACTGAGATCGCGATGCTCCGCGACGAGGCGGAAGAGCGGCCACCAGCCCGGCTCGAAATTGCGTAGACCGGCGGCGGCCAGACCGGAGCGCAGCCGCGCCGCGTGCCGGTCGGCCACGCGCCGCAGCCGCGTGGCGAGGCACTCGGCTCCGGCGCTGCGGAGCCAGTCGCCGGGCGGCAGGGAAGGGGACTGAGACATGATGAAGGCCTTAACGATCTGGGCGAAGAAAAAGGGCCGGAGCGCGCGAGCGCCCCGGCCCCGCGTGGTGTTACCAGAACACCGAGTAGGCCAGCTCCAGCCAGATGCCGTCGACGTCCGTGTTGGACTCGTCGTAGGAATCAGCCTGGTACTTGGCGATCGCGTCCAGCGCGGTCGAGGCTGTGATGAAGTTCATCGCGCCGACACCGAGGCTGTAGCGGATGAAATCGTCGTCCGTGGCGCCCATGTCCACGTTGCCCATGCCGAGCAGACCCTCGACGTAGGGATACAGGTTGGAGCCGCCGGCGAAGTACCACCGGGCGTAGCCGGCGAGCGTGTAGGCGTCGGACTCGGTGGTCGTGCCGCCCGTGTCACTTTCCGCGCTGTCATAAGCCAGCTTGCCGCCGAGTTCGGCGTTGCCGGTGACGAACCAGCCGTGGCTGACGTTGAAGTTCAGGGTGTCCACGTCGGTTTCGGCGCCGACGTCGGGGGTGACCGTGTAGGTGCTGTAGCCAAAGCCGACGGCGCTGCGTTGCATGCCGGACTTCAACTGCGGACCTTTTGCCATCATCTGGCAGCTCGTGCCCGCCAGCAGCAAGCCGGCGCCGAGCAGGGCGATTTTCGTGCGAAACATGACTTCCTCTGGGTTTCTTCGTTTTGGGAGTGCTGCCGTCCCTGAATGGGAGCAGCCGGGCCGAGTTTAGCGGCGCAGTTCGCCGATTTCACCTTGCCCGCGCGCCTCCCTACGCGCCGGCCGGGCCGCCGTTCGGCTTTCCTGCGCGCAGCCATGATTTCGCCCATGACCGCCGCCGGAACCCCGCTCCTTC
The DNA here is from genome assembly GCA_964453755.1 of uncultured Planctomycetales bacterium. Taxonomy (GTDB): domain Bacteria; phylum Planctomycetota; class UBA1135; order UBA1135; family UBA1135; genus JAQBVK01. Next base: position 3,862 of record CAYVPL010000194.1, on the reverse strand, counting down.
GCACCGTCAACGCCGACCGGCTGCCGCTCGCCGCCTGGGACTATGGAGGCGCCGGGCCACGCGTGCTCTTTCTTCACGGTTTCCTCGACGTCGGGCGTTCCTACGAGGATGCCGCGCTCGCGGCGCGCGCCTTCTGCCGGCCCCTCTGCCTCGATTGGCGCGGGCACGGCCGGAGCGGACGCCGCTCCCCGGACGCCGCCTACCATCAACTGGACCATCTGAAGGATCTGGAGGCGGTGCTGGAGGAACTGAGCGCCGCGAACGAAGCGCCCGCCGCTCTGGTCGCCCATTCCATGGGCGGAACCATCGCCCTCATGCTGGCCGGATGCGCTCCGGCGCGCGTGCGGCGCCTGCTGCTGCTCGACAATTTGGGCGGCTACTCCGCGAGTGCCAGCGAGCAGTTGGACACGCTCGGCGCAGTGCTGGGGAGTTTCCGCGGCCCGCATCGGCCCTTCCGCTCCTTCGCCGCGCGCGAGGCGGCGATCCCGGTGTTCCGCGCCAACAATCCCGGCTTGAGCGAGGAGGGCGCGCGGCGCATGGCGCGGCACTTTCTGGCCGAGCAGGCGGACGGCAGTTTCGCGCCCGACGCCGATCCGCGCCTGCGCGGACCGAATCCCTACCGTTTTCCGGAAGGCCACTGGCTGGAACTCTGCGCGCGCGTGCAGGCCCGCGTGCTCGTGTTGGCGCCGGATGGCGGGTATCTGCACGATCCGGAGTACGCGGCCTTGCGCGCCCGCTTCGCGCAACTCAAGCAGGCGACGTGGCAGGATCTGCCCGGCGCCAGCCATCACGTGCACGTGGACGCGCCCGCAGCCGTCGCCGAGGCACTGCGCGCACTGCTCGCGGATTAGTGCACCGTCGCGTGCGGGTGGTACAGGATGCCGCCCTTGCGCACGTACTGCTCCATGACGTCGCGCGCCTCGGCGCGCCGCAGGTCGCAGGTCAGTTCGATGCCGCGCTTGCGCAGCTTCGCCTGCCAGTCGGCGGGCTTGTCGCCCTCGTCGAATCCGAGCTTGCGCGCGTCTTCGTCGCGCGCTCCGCATTCCAGCGCCGAGATGCCGGACCAGGGAATGGCGCCCATGCATTGGGCGCAGGGCTCCGCGCTGCTCGTCAGCACGAAGCGCGGGCCGCGCGCGCCGAGGTTCCAGTTGCCCACGGCCTGCTGCGCGAATGTCAAAGCCACGACTTCGGCGTGCGCGGCGGAGCAGCGCGCGGCGAGCGCCAGATTCACGCCGACCGAAATCAACCCGCCGTCCTCGCGGGTGAAGACGGCCGCGCCGAAGGGGCCGCCGGTGGCCTCCTCGACGTTGCGCTTGGCCAGGCCGATCACGAAGGCCATGCGCGAGGCGGCGTCGGGAAAGTGCCGGGCCGCGGCAGCCTCGGATTCCCGGCGCAGCCACACGGGCAGTTCGAGTTGGAAGCGGTAGGGCGGAGGGAGGGGCAAGCCGATATCTTGCCGCAATGGCGCACATCCGGCAGATCGATCCCGGAAGTTCCGAGGCGGCGGCCGATCCGGTCCTGGACCAGATCTACCGGGAGGCGGTGCGGCGCGCCGGCAAGGTCTGGAACATCGTGCGGGTCACGAGCCTCGGGCCCCGGGCCACCCGGGCCAGTCTGGCCCTGTACCAGGAAGTCATGTTCGGGCCGAGCCCCCTGAGCCGGCGCCTGCGCGAGGCTCTGGCGGTGGTGGTCAGCCGCGCCAACGGCTGCCACTACTGAATCCTGGCCCATGCCCAGGACCTCCGTGCCGAGGCCGACTCCCAGGAACTGGCCGAACATCTCGTGGCTCGCGGCCTGGAGGAGGCTCCGCTCAGCGACGCCGAGCGCGCCCTCTGCGCCTGGGCCGAGAAACTGACGCGCACCCCCGCCGCCATGACCCGCGCCGACGCCGACACCCTGCGAGCCGCCGGCTGGACCGACCGCGCCATCCACGACGCCGCGCAAGTGGTGGCCTACTTCAACTACATCAACCGGATTGCGGACGGACTCGGGGTGGATGAAGAACCCCAACCCCCGGATACTGGCCCAGACGGCTGCGGATGACCCAGGAAAAGGTCTGGCGAGGAAGGGAGAAAGGACGGAAAAGGACCGCGGGGCGCCCGCGGGGTGCGCTGCGCGGGCCTCTTGGGGCTTCCTGCGCACGGATTCGGGCTCGCTTCCGGCTCCAGGGCACCGTCATCCGCAGCCGTCTGGGCCAGCATCTGTAGACTGCTCTTGAATGGCTTGGCCGGAGGCATGGCGCGCGCTCGCGGCGAAGGAACTGGCCGGACCGGGCGAGGCGCCTGCTGCGGTTGCGGCGCGCCTCGAGGCCTTGGCGGCGCGCACTTTGGAAGGCCCGCCGATCGCACCCTTCTACGGCGATGGTCCGCTGACGGACGCGGCTGCAGGCGGCTGGCCGGGCCGCGCGCCCTTCGTGCGGGGCACCCAGGAGTCGCCGGCGGCCGGGCGGCCCTGGTGGAATTGCTCGCGCCTGCTGCCGGCGCCGGCGGCGGCGGCCAACCGCCAAGCCTTGGAGGAATTGGAGGGGGGCGCATGCGGCCTGGAGCTGCCCGTCGAGGAGGCGGGCTGGTCGGCGGCCGAGTTGCGCGCCGTCCTGGCGGAGGTGCGGGTGGACGCGATCGCGCTGCGCCTCGAACCGGGCTCGGACCCGGCTCCGGCGGTGGCGGCCTTGCTCGAGGAGGCCCGACCCTGGCAGGCGGACGGTGCGGGATGGACCTTCGGCGTCGACCTGCTGCGCGCCGACGCACTGATCGGCGCCGAACTGGGCCGCGCCATCGTCCAGGCGACGCCGCGCGCCCGCGCTTTTCTGGCCGACGCCACGCCCTTCCACGAGGCCGGCGCGCACGCGGTCACGGAACTCGCGCTGCTCCTCGCCGGCACGGCCGAGGCATTGCGACAGCTTGAAAAGTCAAACTGGAAGCCGGAGCAGGCGCTCGCCGCTTTCGCCTGGCGATTGCCCATGGAGCGCGACTTCTTCGGCGGCGTTGTCAAACTGCGCGCCGCCCGATGGCTGTGGAGCCGCATGGCGCAAGCCTGCGGCGCGCCCGCGATTCCGCCGCCCTTTCTGCACGCGCTGACCAGTCCGCGCACGCATTCCCGGCGCGATCCGCACGCGAACCTCCTGCGCGCCACCGTGCAGGCGGCCGCGGCCGTCACCGGCGGCGCCGACGCGCTGTGCGTGCAGGCCTTCGACGGGGAGTCGGATCAGGCCTCCGCGCTGGGCCGGCGCCTCGCGCGCACGCTGCAACTCGTCTTGCAGCACGAGGCCGGACTGGGAGCGATTGCGGATCCGGCCGGAGGCTCGCCGCACGTCGAAGATCGCACGCGCGCCCTCGCGCAGGCGGCCTGGGACGCCTTCCGCGGCATCGAGCGCGGCGGCGGCTTGCGGCGCGCCCTGCAGGACGGCAGTTTGCGCGCGCAACTGGATCGGGAATGGGAGGCGCGGCGCGCGCGCATCGCATCGGGCGAGGATGCGGTGGTGGGGGTGAACTTGCATGCCGAGCGTCCGGCCACGGCCGCCGGCGCTGCCGCGACGAGCGCGCGCGCGCCCGGGCTCTTCGATCTGCCGCGCCGCCGCGAGGAAGACGCCTGCCCGGAGGGAGCGTGAGCCGGCTGCCCGACTTCGCCGCGCTGGAGTTCGGCGCGCTGCCGGCAACGGCGCCGACGCTCGCACCGACGCCCGCGCGGCGCTGGACTGCAGCCGACGGCCTCGAGCGCGCCGCCTGCTACGGCGCCGCCGATCTGCGCCCGCTGCGCCATCTCGGCGGCGCCCCCGGCGTCGCGCCGTACGCGCGCGGCCCTTACGCCACGATGTATCTGCGCCGGCCCTGGACCATCCGCCAGTACGCCGGCTACTCGACCG
>CAYVPL010000193.1:0-5324 GCA_964453755.1 uncultured Planctomycetales bacterium | reverse complement strand
CGTTGCTGAATCTGGAGATGGCGGCCACCGACGAGATGACCGCGATCGCCTGCGCGATCCGGCCCGACGAAGTGTGCATCGTGCCCGAGCGCCGGCAGGAACTGACCACCGAGGGCGGGCTCGACGTGGCCGCGGCGCGCGGCGCGCTCGAGCGGACGATTCCCCGCCTGCGCGCAGCCGGCATCGCCGTGAGCCTCTTCGTGGCCCCGCACCGCGAGCCGATCGCGCTGGCCGCGCAACTGGGCGCGACCATCGTCGAATTGCACACCGGCGCCTACGCGCACGCCGCAGGCGCGGCGCGAACCGAAGAACTGCGCCGCCTCACCGAGGCCGCGCGCCTGGCGCACGATCTGGGCCTGCGCGTCAACGCCGGCCACGGCCTCGACTGCGCCAACGTCGGGCCGATCGCGCGGCTGCCGCACGTGGAAGAGTTGAACATCGGGTACTCCATCGTGTGCCGCGCGCTCTTTCTCGGCCTCGAGCCGGCGGTGCGCGAGATGGCGGCGGCGATCCGCGCCGCCGGGCCGCCTGCCTGAGCCGCGCGATGCCCGGCCCCGCCCCCATCTACGTCAACGCGCGCTTCCTGGGCGAGCCGGTCACCGGCCTGCAGCGTTGGGGCCGCGAGGTGCTGCGGGCGCTGGATGAGATGGTCGAGGACGGAACGATCGATCGCGCGCGCTGGAAGTTCGTGCTGCTGATGCCGCGCGCGCCGGCGCCGGACGCGCCGGTTTTCCGCCACCATGAATTGCGCTCAGGCGGCTTCCTGCGCTCGCATCTGTGGGAGCAATTCGAATTGCCGCTGCGCGCCCGCGGCGGGCCGCTGCTGAATTTCAAAAACACCGCGCCGATCTGCCACCGCCGCCAATTGGTGGTGATCCACGACCTGCAGGTCTTCGCACGGCCCGGCACGCACTCGGCCTTCTTCAACCGCGTCTACCGATTCCTGCTGCCGCGCGGCGCGCGCCGCGCGCAGGTGCTGTGCGCGGTCTCGCGCAGCACGGCCGCCGAGATCGAGAAATACTTCAGCATTCCGCGCGAGCGCATCGCGGTGACCGGCGGCGGGCACGAGCACGTGCTCAGGACTCCCGCCGACGCGGCCTTTCTCGACCGCCACGCGCTGCCGCGCGGCCGCTACCTGCTGGCCGTCAGCAGCCTGAATCCGAACAAGAATTTCGGCGCGATTCTGCGCGCGCTGCGCCTGGCGCAACTCGACGTGCCGCTGGTGATCGCGGGCGAAGCCAATCCGCGCGTCTTCGCCGCGGCCGGCGCGGAAGCTCCGGCCGGCGCGATCCAGGTCGGCCGCGTGAACGACGGCGAGCTGCGGGCGCTCTACGAGAACGCGCTGGGCTTCGTCTTCCCATCCTTCTACGAGGGCTGGGGCCTGCCGCCCGGCGAGGCGATGGCGCTGGGCTGCCCGGTGCTGGTCTCGATCACCACCTCGCTGCCGGAAGTCTGCGGCGAAGCCGCGCTCTACTGCGACCCCGCCGACGACGCGAGCATCGCGCGCGCTCTGACAAAATTGGCGCAGGACGAGCCGGAGCGGCGGCGACTGGCGGCGCTCGGTCCGGCGCAATCGGCGCAGCACACTTGGCGCGGCGCGGCGGAACGGCTGTGGGCGGCGGCGCAGCCGCTGTTGCAGCGGCCCTAGAACTCGGTGTCCGAGGCGCCGCCGGCGAATCCGAGGGCGGCGTCGAGCAATTGCAGCACCATCGGCGCCATCGGGCTCACGTCCAGGACCTTGAGGTCCGTCGGCGGGAGCAGGTGCCCGTCCGGCAGCTTCGCGTCGAGCGGCGTGACCAGGACGCGCAGTCCCGGAGTGCCGGCGATCGAGGCGCCGGCGGCGGCGTCGATCTGACGCACCAGGCCGGTGTTGACGTCAAAGATCGCGAGCAACTCCATGCCCGCGAATTCGGCGCCGGGCTGGAAGCGGGCATGCAGGCTCTCGCCCTCCAGCCGCAAACTGGTGCAGGGCCACACCGCGAGGCTGCGGCTCATCCATGCCGGATGCAGCAGCATCAGCACGCTGTTGGGCGCAGTCGGCGGCGTGCCCAGGCCCTGGATCTGCGCCATCCGCAGCAGTTCCGGAAAGCGCGCGCGCAAGGTGGCCCACGCCTCCTCGACGATGGACTGCTTGACGCTGAAGGCGCCTTCGCGCCGGCCTTCGCCTTCGAAGCCGTCCAGCTGGCCCCACAGCCACATGGTCTTGCCGTCGGCGAGCATGACGCCTTCGCCGCGCATCGGCGGTTGGCCGGGCTGTTGCAGGCTCGCGTGCAACTCCGCTCGGCCGCGCTGCGCGTCCGCCAGCGCGAGGTCCATGCCGAATTCGAAGGTGCCCGCCGCGGAATTGTCAGACGACTCGCCGGCGCCGGTCAGCAGCAATTTCAGGCGCAGCGGCGTGGCGGGCTCGGTCGGCAGGCCTTGCAGCCAGGATGTGAGCGCCTCCTGCGCCTCCGCGCCGCTGAGTTCGGCGCCTTCGATCAGCGCCGGCGGCAGACGGTCGACCGGATCTTTGGCGGTGAGCAGCGCCAGGATGAAGGCCAGCGCGATGCCTCCGGCCATCAAGCCCGAGACGACCAGGAAACCTCGCATCCTTAGAACTCGAAGTCGTCGCTGGAGGGATCCGCGGCGGCGCCTGCCTGCCGGCGCAGTTCCATCACAATCGGATTCATGAACACGTCCACCGGGAAGACTTTGCGCCCGGCCGGCAACTGATAGCGGAAGTGATCCGCGCCAAAGGGCCGCTCGGCCGGCTTGGTCAGATAGTTCACGCTCATGCTGCCGCCGCCCATGGCCATGAGGTACTCCGTGCGCAGCAGCACTCCGGTGGCGGCGTCGAATTCGGCGCGCCAGCGCAGCGGCTGGTCCTGGAACATCTCCAGGAAGGGATTCTGCTCGGCAGGCCCGGCAAAGGCCCACGTCTCGGGCCGCGTCTCGAGTTCGGCGAAGACGCGCCCGCCGCGCCGCTCGAAACTCAACGCCTGCGCGGTGCGGGCGGTGAGACGCGCCATGCCGGCCGGAGTTGCGGTGCACTCGATGGCCGTCTGCATGAAGGGCCGCGCCTCTTCCGGCATCACCAGAGGCATGACCTCGAGCAATTGCCGCACCGTGACGACCTGGATGGAGAACACCATGTTCTCGATGCCGACGCCCTGCTCGCGCAGCTCATGCGCGAACCAGGCCTTCGACCAGTCCGGCTCGAGCCAGATCGTCTCGCCGTCGCCGACGAGATTGCAGCCCATCACGACGGGCTGGCCGCCGCTCTGCTCCTTGAGGACCGCGAGATCCATCTGCGCGTCCATGCGGATGCGAAAGCGCGTCCAGTCGGCCATGTCGCCGCCCATCTTCATGTTGAGGGCGAAACTCATGTCCTGCTCACCGTGGACCACGGCGGCCTGCGGACCGAAGTCGGCGAGACTGCCGGCCATCGCCACGCTCATGTCCAACTGCATCGGCGGCATGGGCTCGGCGGAAGGCAGGGCGTCGGCCCACGCGAGGAAGGCGGCTTGCGCCGGCGCGAGCGAGGGATCCTGCGGAGCGGGCGCCGTTGCCGCGCTGCCGGGGCCCAGCGCTGCCGGCGCCGGATCCTGGTCCGGCTTGGCCGGAAGTTCGCATGCGGTCAGTCCCGCCAGCGCGCAGAACGCGCCGGAAAGGGCTGAACGGGGCAAGAGTTTCATGCTTCCTGAAGTGAAAACGAAGGAGCGGGCTTCCCGTTAGGGTTACCCGCTCCGGGCACGGGCGCGGACCGGGGTCCGCGGCCCATGGTTAGAACTCGAGATCCTCGTCGCCGCCGCCGCCCATCGCGCCAAGCTGGCTTTGGAGCAGGCCGGTGATGTCCATGATCTTGGTGGCATCGACGCCGGTGGCGGCAAAGGTGCCTTCGGCGAAAGTCTCCTTCACGCTGAATGCCGTCGTGTTGAAGTTGATCTGGACGCCTTCCGCCTCGTTGCCCATCTGCATGGCCATCGGGAACCAGTTCTTCGCATCGAACTGGGCGAAGCCTTTCCAGCCCTCGCCTTCCATGGTGTAGCGGTTGAGCGCCTCGGTGGAGCCTTCCTCCTTGAGAGTGAAGCCGCCCATGGCGCCGGCGATCATCTTGTGCATGTCAGCGGGCGCGGTCGGATCCATGCCGCCGCCGAATTGGCTCATGGCCATCGGCAGCATCTTCTCGAACAGGGCGAGTTCGACTTTGATGCCTTCCATGCCGCCCATCATCTGGCCGATCATCGGCGAGATCACCCACAGGTGCGTGCCGTCGCCGATCAGCGTGGCGGTGATGTTCTGCTCTTCCGCGGGCGCGCCGTTCGCGACGGCTTCGGCGCCCGGGCTGGCCTTGATGTCCAGCACCAGCTTGAAGTGCTTGGTGTCCTGGTAGGTCACGGCGAGACTGCCCGCCATGTTGCCTTGCTCGCCTTGCTGGGCGCTGAAGGTGTGCGCGCCCTCCCACTTCAGCTTCGTCAGCTTCGGCAGGTTCTCCGCCAGCTTGGCGAGGATCGGATCCAGCGCCGGCGGGGCGGAGGTGGTTGCCGGGGCGGGGTCCTGCGCGTAGACGGGCAGGGCGAGAACCGCCATGGCGGCGAAGACGGAGAGTTGTTTCATCGGGTTCGGTGGAGCCGGAATTCGGCGCGGCATTCTATCGGAATGCGGGATTGCCTACGCGGGGGAGCACTCTGTTGTAGGACTTTGCAGAAGGAGCAGGAGCCTGCCGATCTGGCAGGCGTGCGGGTCGGGATTCTGGCACGGACCTTGCGAATGCAGAGGCCTCATGTCACTCCAACCCGACACCTGGACGCGCAAGACCCGCGAGGCCTGGCAGGCTGCCGAATCGGCGGCTCGCACGGCGAAGCACCGTGAATTCGGGCTGCCGCACCTGCTGCAGGCCCTTCTGGAACAAGACCAAGGGCTTGTTCCGGCGCTGCTCCAGGCCACCGGGGTGGCTCCGGCGCTAGCGGCTCGCCTCGTGGAGGAGGCGCTGGGCAAGCTGCCCAAAGTCCAAGGCGGCGAGGTCCGGCCGGCCGCGGAGTTGGTGCGTCTCTTCGAGGCTGCCGACGCGCTGCGCAAGACGGAGGGCGACGAGTTTTTGTCCACCGAGCACCTCCTGCTGGCGCTCTGCGCCGGGGAGTCCGAGTTGGGCCGCGCCCTGCAGCAGAGCGGCGCCAAGCCGGAAGCCCTGCGCGAGGCGCTGCGCGCGCTGCGCGGCAGCCGGCGCGTGACCGACGAGGATCCGGAGTCCAAGGACGAGGCGCTGAAGAAATTCGCGGCCGATCTGACGGCGCGGGCGCGGGAGGGAAAACTGGATCCGGTGATCGGCCGCGACGAGGAGATTC
>CAYVPL010000192.1:0-5338 GCA_964453755.1 uncultured Planctomycetales bacterium | reverse complement strand
GGCCGGCGGCCGCCGTCAACGGCATCAAGGCCTACATCGGCAACCCGGTCAACACCGACAAGTTGGAGGAGGCGCTGGCGCTCTTCACCGCGCCGACGGCTTATGCGCTGATTCCCTTCAGCGCCGCGACTTCCATGGTCCAGAGCGAGTGGATTGACACCGGCCTCGCCGGCCTGCGCCTGAGCCCGGACCAGGACATCGGCGATTGGATCTATCCGGACTACGCCTCGGCGCTGCACAAATTCCTCGGCACCTCGACCACCACCGGCCTCGTGGCGGTGACCAACCAGAAGGTGGATCCGCAGGCGGTCGTCGCCAGCGGCAGCACGACCGACGTCCAGTTCAGTTCCTTCGAGTTGACGATTCCGGGCGCCGCCGCGCTCTTCGACGACCTGTTCCTGCGCAGTCCGGCGCTGCTGCTCGGCTACGACATCTATCCAAAGGCCGCGGGCACCGCCGCCTTCCAGATCGTCGCCGCCACCTACGACCGCGCGAACGACACCCTGAAGCTGGCATCGCGCACGACCGACAGCCCGATGGAGTTCGCCCTCGATCCGAACAGCCCGGTCTGGTCCGTGCGCCAGAAGTTTTTCCGCGTCGAAACCAGCGGCGTGCGCGACAGCATGCCGAGCTCCACCTCCGTGAAGCTCGAGTTCCAGGGCGCCGATGAGGCCGGTCCGGGCATGAACGAGCCGGGCACGCCCTTCCCCAGCGCAGTCTCCTGGACCACGAATCTGGCCACCCTCAAGGGCTATCGCTACGTGCGCTACCGCGTCACCTTCGACGCGGACGCGCAAAGCACGGGCATTGACCTCAACTCGCCCCTGCCGCTCCTCGACTACCTGAAACTGCCGTTCGTCTGGTAGGAGCGCCGGGCCGGCCGGCCTGACAAAAAAAGAACCAGCGGTCCGAAGACCGCTGGCTTCCTTTCCCCTTGCACTGGACCGGAGCCGCCATCCCCTGCGGCGCCAGCCCGAAAACCCATGCTTGACTTCCATCCCATCGGCGGGTGCGGGGCGTCAAATGAGGGAAAAATGACAATTATTTTCTGACAAAAGCGACATCCTAATCATTCACGATTGCGCGGGCTCCCAGACGGCGCCGCGCCAGCGGCCAAGACTGCTGGAGGACACCAGGCGCAATCCCGCGGCGCGCAGCCGGGCGGCCGTCTCCTCGTGCCGGCGATCCACGATCCCGCCGGTGTAGAGCAGTCCGCCCGGCTCCAGCAGCCGAACCAGCGCCGGCGCCGCGTCCTGGAGCAGATCGGCAAAGAGATTGGCCGTGATCGCCGGGAACGTGCCGCGCGCCGAGTCCAGGGTCCCGCGCCAGACGCTGAGACGGCTGGCCATGCCGTTGGCTGAGGCCATGCGCAGGGCCTGCGGCGGGCTGGCGGCCTCGGGATCCAAGGCGGCCACGCTCGCCGCGCCGAGCCGGGCTGCCGCCACCGCCAAGATCCCGGAGCCGGTGCCGACGTCCAGCCAGCGCGCCGGCCGCCGCGCCTGCCAGATCCACTGCACGCCGCGGAGGGCCATGCGCGTCGTGGGGTGGCCGCCGGTGCCGAATGCCGAGCCCGGCACCAGCCGCAGCAGCCGGTCGTCTGGGCGCAGGCGCAGCCGGCTCTCGGGAATGAAGTCGGCGGCGATCACGAAACCGGTACAGCGGAATGGCTTCCAGTGCGCCTGCCAGGCCTGCTCGGGATCGGCCGTCAGATCGAGCGGGCTGTTGTCAAGGATGCGCAGCTCCGGACCGGGGGGGGGCCAATGCCGCTGCCAAGCCAGGAGCGCGGTTCGGGCGGTTTCGACGAGATCGTCCGGCAGGTAGAGGTGCACTTCCACCTCGCGCAAGGACGACTCCGGCTCGTCCGCCAGCAAGCCGCCCGGAAATTCGCGGATGGCGATGCCGCTGCCCCAGCCGGCGTCGGCGGCGAAGGCCAGCAATTCGTCCTCGAAGCCGGCCTGGAGTGAGAGCCGGAGCAGGCGGTGCGCCGCGGGCATGGACTAGGATGGTCGCATGGCTGCAGCCGCGACGGGACGCGAGAGCCGCGCCGCGCGGCAGCGGCGCGCCCGCGCGGTCGTCGCCCAGCTGCGCGCGGTCTATCCGGAGGCCCGCACCTCGCTGGCATGGACCGAGCCCTTCCGCCTGCTGGTGGCGACGATTCTGTCCGCCCAATGCACGGACGCGCGCGTGAATCTGGTCACCCCGGCGCTGTTCCGGCGCTTTCCGGACGCGCGCGCTCTGGCGGCGGCGCCGCAAGAGGAGCTGGAGGCGCTGATCCGCTCGACCGGCTTCTTCCGCAACAAGGCCAAGAACCTGCGGGGCGCGGCTCAGGCGATCGTCGAGCGGCACGGCGGCGCGGTGCCGCAGACCATGCCGGAGCTGCTGGCCTTGCCGGGAGTCGCGCGCAAGACGGCGAACTGCGTGCTGGGCAGCGCCTTCGGCCGGCCCGAAGGGGTGGTCGTGGACACGCACGTCGGACGCCTGGCGCGACGCATGGGGTTCACGCGCGCCGCCGACCCCGTGAAGGTCGAGCGGGACCTCATGGAGGCCTTTCCGGCGGAGGACTGGATCTTCCTGTCGCATGCCTGGATCGAGCACGGCCGGGCCGTCTGCACCGCCCGCAAGGCGCGTTGCGAGGCCTGCCCGCTGGCCGCGCTCTGCCCCCGGCGGGGGCTCGGCAAGGCCAGTTGACGCAAACTGGCAATCTGCCGATGATGAAGGGATGGCTCGGAGCGTCCCCGCTGCCCCTGCCGGCCCGCCACGGGCGGCCGCTCTGGACATCGCCGAACTGGCCCGCGCCGCCGGCGTCTCGGCCCGCACCATCCGGTATTACGGCGAACTTGGCCTGCTGCGCGCCGCCGGCCGCGGCCCGGGCGGCCGCCGCAGCTACGCTGCCGACGCGCTCGAGCGCCTGCGCTTCATCGGCCGGCTCAAGCATCTGGGCATGACGCTGGAAGAAATCGGCGAACTCAACGACGCCTTCTCGCGCGGCCGCACGCCGGCGATGCTGGCGCGGCTCGTCGAATTGCTCGACGCGCGCGTCGCGCAGGTGGACGAGCGCCTCGGCGACCTGCAGCGCCTGCAGACCGAACTCCGCGCCTACCGGGCGCGCATCCAGACCAAGCGCAAATAAGGCCATGGACTCCCCCGCTCCCGCGCCGGCCGCCGCGCCCGCCGGCTCCTTCGCCACCCGCCACAAGGTGCGCGTCGTCACTGCCGCTTCGCTCTTCGACGGCCACGACGCGGCCATTCACGTGATGCGCCGCATCCTCCAGCTGGAGGGCGCGGAGGTGATCCACCTCGGCCACAACCGCTCGGTGGAAGAAATCGTCGAAGCAGCGATCCAGGAGGACGCGCAGGCCGTCGCCATTTCTTCCTATCAGGGCGGTCACATGGAATTCTTCCGCTACGTGGTGCAACTGCTGCGGGAGCGCGGCTGCGGCCACGTCAAGGTCTTCGGCGGCGGCGGCGGCACCATCACCGACGCGGAGATCCAGGAGCTGCAGAAGGACGGCGTCGAGCGCATCTATTCGGTCGAGGACGGCCGCCTGATGGGCCTCGTCGGCATGATTCGCGACCTCTTGACGCGGTCCGATTTCGCGCTGGTCGGCCCCGGCGACGCTCTGCCCGCCGGCCTGTTCCAGCGCCGGCCGCACGCCGTCGCGCGCGCGATCAGCCAGATCGAGGAAGCTCACTCCGGGGGCGACGAAGCGACGCTCACGGGCTTGCGCAACGCGCTGCGCGCTCGCCTCGGCGCGCAGCCGGCTCCGGTGCTCGGCATCACCGGCACGGGCGGCGCGGGCAAGTCCTCACTGACCGACGAACTGGTGCGCCGCCTGCTCGACGCGTTTCCGGATCGGACCGTGGCGATCCTCTCGGTGGATCCGAGCCGGCGCAAAACCGGCGGCGCTTTGCTGGGCGACCGCATCCGCATGAACGCGGTGCGCGGGCCGCGCACCTTCATGCGCTCGATGGCCACGCGGCGCGCGCACCTGGCCACCGCGGCCGCGGTGGAAGACGCGCTGCTGGCGCTGCAGGCCGCAGGCTTCGACCTCGTGATCCTCGAGACCGCGGGCATCGGCCAATCCGACAGCGAGGCCGTGGATCTGGCCGATCTCTCGCTCTACGTGATGACGCCGGAGTACGGCGCGCCGACGCAGTTGGAGAAGATCGCCATGCTGGACTACGCCGACGCCGTCGCGATCAACAAATCCGACAAGCGCGGCGCGCTCGACGCGCAGCGCGACGTCCGCAAGCAGATCCAGCGCAACCGCGGCTGGTTCGACCGCCCCGCCGAGTCCATGCCGGTCTATCTCACCGCAGCATCGCGCTTCGGCGACGCCGGCGTGGACGAGCTCTTCGGCTTCCTGATGCGTGAACTCGGCGCGCGCACCGGCCGCGACTGGGCGCCGGCGCCCCCCCCCGAGCGCGCCACCGATCTGCCGGTCGTGGTGCCGCCGCAGCGCACCCGCTATCTGGCCGAAATCGCCGAAGCGGTGCGCGCCTACAAGAAGACCGTCGCCGAACAGGCCGAACTGGCCGCGCGCGCCGACGGCCTGGCCCGCGCCTTGCGCGAATTGGGCGACGCCCCCCCCGCCGCGGGCGCGGACTATCCGCCCGCCGCGCTGGTGGACGCCGGCGCCGATCGCACCGTGCTGGTGCTGCGCCAGCGCCTGCAGGAATTGCTGCGCGAATTGCCGGCGGCCCTGCGCGCGCAACTCGCCGCCTGGCCGGAAACTGCCGCGAGTTATGCCGGCTCGCACTTCAGTTACGCGGTGCGCGGCCAGGAAGTGCGCGTGCCGGCGCAGCACGAGACTTTGTCCGGCATCCAGGTGCCGAAGGTCGCGCTGCCGCAGACCAAGGATTGGGGAGAACTCGCGCGCTGGCTCGGCCTCGAGAACCTGCCCGGCGCATTCCCGTACACCGCCGGCGTCTTCCCCTTCAAGCGCACGGCGGAAGACCCGACGCGGATGTTCGCCGGCGAAGGCACGGCCGAGCGCACCAATCGCCGCTTCCATTTCGTCAGCCGCGGCCAGCCCGCGATCCGCCTGAGCACGGCCTTCGACTCGACCACGCTCTACGGCGAAGATCCGGCGACGCGGCCGGACATCTGGGGCAAAGTCGGCAACTCCGGCGTCAGCATCTGCTCGCTGGACGACGCCAAACGCCTGTATTCCGGCTTCGATCTGTGCTCGCCGAAGACCAGCGTGTCCATGACGATCAACGGGCCGGCGCCGATCATCCTGGCCTTCTTTCTCAACGCCGCGATCGACCAGCAGGTCGAGCGGCGCCTCAAGGAGACCGGGCGCTGGGCGGCGGCGCAGCAGCAGATCGCCGCGGC
>CAYVPL010000191.1:0-5345 GCA_964453755.1 uncultured Planctomycetales bacterium | reverse complement strand
AGTCCACCAGATACACGATGGGCAGGCGCAGGCGCAGCGCCACTTCCTGCGCGCGCTGGATCTTCTCCGGCGTCTGCGGCCACCACGAGCCGCTGGCCACCGTGTTGTCGTTGGCCACGACCACGACCCAGCGCTCCTGCACGCGCGCCAGCGCCGTAATGACGCCGGCGCCCGGCGACTTCAGCTTCTTGCCGGCCTGGTCGAACTCGACGCCCCAGTTGACGAAACTGCCGATCGGATGCAGCGGCGAGCCGGGATCGCGCAAGGCGTCTACCCGCTCCCAGGCCGTGAGCTTGCCCTTCTGGCGCACGCGCGCGGCGTAATCCTCGCCCCAGCCGGCGCGCACTTCGGCGCGGCGCGCGGCCAGCACCTCCAGTTTCGGCGCGAGCGCCGCGGCCTGGCGGCCGGCGTCGGCGGCGGCCAGGAATTGCTCGCGCGGACTGCCGATCGGGCGAAGCGGGACGAGGGCCATGCGGGGTCAGCGGCGCCGCCTAGGGCAGCACGCGGGTGTATTCGAGCTCGATGACCTTGACCAATCCGCCCGGCGGAATCGTGTCGAAGCCCTCGCCGAAGAAGTGGTTCTCGTCCACCGAGCGGTGCGTGAAGAGCGCGGGCCGGCCCTCGGGAGAGATGGGATCCTTGATCATCCCGCGCAGCTCGATGACGCCGTTCACTTCCTTGCCGCGCGTGTACATGGCGGTCGTGCTCATCCCGTCGAACCACCAGGCCTCGTATTCCTTCGTGAGGTTGTTGAAGCCGAAGATCTCCAGGCTCTCGAAGGGCATCTCCATGTCGCCGATCTTCATGGTGCAGGAGAGTTTTTGCGCCAGATAGCGGCCGTCGAGCAGCGAGGTGAAGGTGGCCGTGCCGGCGGATTCCTGCCAGGCTTCCTCGGGTCCCATGCGCATCCGCAGTTTGACGGTCCAGTTGCCGGCCCAGGAGGCAATTTCCGCGTGCTCGGGGCCAGGCGTGCTGGCCGCCTGCATGGCCTGCATCATGGCCGCCGCTTCCTCCGCGGTGGGGACGGCGGGCGCGGGCGGCGCAGGGGTAGCGCAGGCGCCGAGAGCGGCGAGCAGCAGCGCGATCGTCAAACGGGGGAGAATCGAATTCATGTTTCTCAGGCCAGCAGGCCTTCGAGCCAGGAAGTGTCAAAGCGTCCGGCCACGAAGTCCGGATGCGCCAGGATGCGCCGATGCAGCGCCAAAGTGGTGGGCGGACCCTCGATCTGCGCGCTGGCCAGGGCGGCGTCAAGCCGCGCGATGGCCGCGGCGCGGGTCGGGCCGTGCGCGATCACCTTCGCCATCAGCGAATCGTACAGCGGCGGGATGCGCGTTCCGTCGGCGAGATGCGTATCCACGCGCACGCCCTCGCCCGCGACGCGGAAACGCTTCACCATTCCCGGCGCCGGCCGGAAGCCCTGCTCCGGATCCTCGGCGTTGATGCGCGCCTCGATCGCGTGGCCGGTCCAGCGCACCTGCTCCTGCGCGCAGGGCAGGCCCTGGCCGGCGGCGATGCGGATCTGCGCTTGCGCCAGGTCCAGGCCGGTGACCGCCTCGGTGACTGGATGCTCGACCTGCAAGCGTGTGTTCATTTCGAGAAAGTGCAGGCTGCCGTCGGCCGCGAGCAGGAATTCCATCGTGCCGGCGCCGGCGTAGCGCCACAGTCCCGCGGCGCGCGCGCAGGCCGCGCCGAGGCGCGCGCGCAACTCCGGCGTCATCGCCGGCGAGGGCGATTCCTCCAACAATTTTTGATGCCGGCGCTGGATGGAGCACTCGCGTTCGCCCAGGTGGATGGCGCCGCCGCGGCCGTCGCCGAGGATCTGGAATTCGACGTGCCGGCCGCCGCTGATGAATTTTTCCAGGTAGAGCGCGGAGCTGCCGAAAGCCGCGGCCGCCTCGCGCGCCGCGTCGGCGAAAGCGGAGCGCACCTCCGCGGCGTCGTTGCAGCGCCGGATGCCGCGCCCGCCGCCGCCGGCGTCAGCCTTGAGCAAGACCGGATAGCCGGCCGCGTCGGCGGCGCGCACCGCGGCCTCGGCGTCGGCCAGCAATCCTTCGCTGCCGGGCACCACCGGCAGTCCGGCGGCGCGCGCCGCGCGGCGGGCGGACACCTTGCGGCCCATGAGATCCATCACCGCGGGATCGGGGCCGATGAAGCGGATGCCGTGCTGCGCGCAGAGCGCGGCGAAGCGCGCGTTCTCTGACAAAAACCCCCAGCCGGGATGCAGCGCCGTGCAGCCCGATTGCACCGCCGCCTGCACCACCGACTCCTGCGCCAGATAGGACTGCGCGGCCGGGCCGGGGCCGAGGCAGACGGTCTGCGCCGCCTCCGTCAGATAGGGGTAGCCGGCCTCGCGGTCCGCTTCCGACACGCCGCAGACGGCCTCGATGCCCAGAGCGCGGCAGGCGCGCACGATGCGGGCGGCGACTTCGCCGCGGTTGGCCACGAACACGCGCCGGAACATCGGCCCTTAGGTTAGCGGCGCCGGATTCAGCGCGCCTCGATGGCGAATCCGAAGCATGCCACGCCGCCGAGCACGATCGCGGCGCCGATCAGGCCGCGCGCCTCGGGCTTCTCACCGAGCAGCCACCACGCGATCGGAATCGAAAACACCGGAATCGCGGTGCCGAGGCTGGCCGCGGCGCCGGCGGACGCCCACTTGAAGCCGCCGGAGTAGAGCAGCATGCCGAGCACCGTGCCGAACAGGGTCGGCAGCGCGAAGCGGCGCCAGGATTCCTTTTCCTTGAGGCGGCGCAACGCGGGCCCCAGATCGCCGCGCACGGCGCCGATCAGGATCATGCCCACTGAAGCCACCGCGAGGCGGAAGGATCCGGCTGCGACCATGCCGACCCCTTCGATGCCTTCCTTCATCGTCAGATTGCCGCAGGTCCAAGCCAGCGCGCAGCCCAGCCCAGCCGCCACGCCTAGCGCATTGGCCTTGCCGCGGCCGAGATGTCCGAGTTCGATGAAGGCGCTGCCGCCGACGATGAGCGCCACTCCGCCGAGCGCCAGCGGTCCCAGCGCCTCGCCGCGCAGCGGCCAGGCGGCCAGCGCAGTGAGCGCCGGCGTCAGCAGCGACAGGATCACCGCGCGGCTCACGCCGATGTGGCGGATCGCCACGAAGTAGAGCAAGTCGCCGAGCAGCACGCTGAACAGCGCGCTGACCGCCAGCCAGGGCATGCGATTCTCGGCCGGCAGCCCGCCGCCGAATTCGTGGCCGATCAGGAGGCCGACGAGAGCCAGCACCAGCGCGCCGATGCTGTTCTTGAACCACACCGCCTCCGCGGCGGGGCGGTCGCGCAGCGCGCGCGCATAGAGCACCGAGGCCAAGGCCCAGGTGCCGGCGCTGGCGAAGGCGAAGGCTTCTCCGGCGCCCGTGAAAGGGGGGCGATCCGACAAGAACCGGACAGCCTATTCCGGAGCGTAGCGCAGTCGCAAGGGCTGCTCGGCCGGCTCTGGCGCCACCGTCAGCGCGTGCGTGATGGTGGGCTGGCCGGGGCGCACGAGGCGAACCGTGTACGGGCCGGGCGTCAGCGGCCCGACGCGCAACGGACCGCCGCTGTACCAGGACTGCTGGAGCGCCTGCGTTTCTTCGATGGTGTACAGGGTGTTCACCGCGTGCCCGCGTGCGTCAATCAAGACCGCCAGCACGCCGCCGATCGACTCGCCGCGGCCGTTGACGACGGACAGCAGCAGATGAACGCCCTTGCCCAGCGTGACTTCGTATTTGGACAGCTCGCCGGCCTGCAGGTTGAGATCGAATTCGGCCTTGCCGATCTGCGTGTGACGCACCACGAAGCGGCCTGGTCCCGGCGGCAGGCCTGACAATTCGACGACGCCCTTCGAGTTGGTCGGCTTCATGGACATGACGTTGAGCGGATTGCCGTTCTCGTCCACGTAGAAGACGTGCGCGCCGGCCACGAAGGAGCCGTCCGGGCCGGTCACGCGCAGGCGCAGGCGGGCGGGTTGCGGCAGGCGCACTTCGACGCGCTGGGTTCCGGCGTCCTCCGAAGCCACGCGGATGCCGCCGCTCATCGCGCTGCCCAGTCCTTCGCCGCCGCCGAGCATCGGCATGGCCAGATTGCCGACCGAGGCCATGTAGGTGCCCGCCAGCAGCATTTCGAAGCGGGCGACGCCTTCCGCGTCCGTGGTGACGAACATGCCGCCCGAGATCGAACTGTTGTCCTCCGGACGCAGGTTGACGGGCACGCCCTTCACGATTTCCCCGCTGGTCGCGTCCACGACGTGCACCTCGATCACGGAGGAAGGCAGCGCCAGATCGTGGCGCTGCACGCCGCCGCCGGCCACGGTCAGCGAGTCGGTCCAGCTTGATCCGCCGCCGCCAAGGCCTTTGATCACGGTGACCACGTATTCGCCGACTTCCACCTTCTCCATCTTGTACTGGCCGTCGGCGTCGCTGGTCGCCGATTTGATGCCGGCCGGCCCGATCAGGATGACGTTGCGCCCGTCCTGCGGCACGCCGCCCACGGTCAAACGGCCTTCCACGGTGGCGGTCTGCTTCAGGCCGCCGATGGTCAGCTCCTTGAACTCGCCGTCGGCGAGTTGCACGTAATCGAATCGCACTTCGAAGTCGGCGGGAAGCTCGCCCGGATTCTGGGTGAAGGCGTCCACGCGCATCACCTGCCAGTTGCCGGCGCGCAAGTGCTCGAGCAGCGTCACTCCGTCCGGACCGGTGGTGCCCGTCTCCTGCGTCTGCATCGAACTCTCCATCGCCACGATCGTGGCCTGCGGGACGGGCGCGCCGGCCTCGTCCAGAACCGTCACGCGCAGCGTGCCGCCGGGGGCCAGCGCGACGAGCAGCGGCGGATTCTCGCCCTCGAGCAGAGTCAGATCAGGGCTGGTGTAAGTGGCGTGATCCGCGTGCTCGACGCGCACGCGCCAGTTGCCCACCGGCAGGAAATCGAGGCGGAACAGGCCGTCCGGCCCGGTTTTCGCGCTGGCCTCGACGGTCGTCATCTGCTCGATCATCGCCAACTGGCCCTCGCCGCCGATGACCTGCACGTTGGCGTTGGCCACCGGAAATCCGGCGGCGGTGACCGCCCCGGTCAGCACCGCGCCGGCGCGCAGGACCACGTCCCAGTTCTGCGGCGCGCGCGGCGGATCGTCAAAGACGAATTTTTCGCGGGCGCGGGCGAATCCGGGCGCGACGACCTCGGCCTCGACTTCGCCGCCGGGCATGGCGGTCAGGAGCACGCGCCCCTCCGCGTCCGTGACGGCGGGCTTGGCTCCGGCCGCGAGCGCCGCCATGGCGGTTTCACCGGCGCGCCAGCTGGCGTTCGCCTCGGCAACCGGCTTGCCCCCGCCGTCCACGACGCGGATTTGCAGGG
>CAYVPL010000190.1:0-5359 GCA_964453755.1 uncultured Planctomycetales bacterium | reverse complement strand
AAAGATAGGCGACGTTGCCCCAGGTGATCTTCGTGATCGGATCCGGCAGCTCCTGCAGCCAGCCGCTGTTCGCGAAGCGGCCGTCCCAGATTTTCGGGCAGGCCGTGAAGTTGACTTCCAGCGCGCCGTTCGCGGGCGCGGCGGCCAGCGCGGCCTCGTCGAACGTGGCCGTGGGCAGATTGCGCGGCTCGACCGCTTCCGCAGCCGGGGCGGCGCCGCTGACGAAGCCGTCGTGCACGGCCTTGCGCCAAGCCTCTTCGCCGCCGGTCACGCCCTCGCGCACCATGTCCATGCCGGCGCGGGCGTTGCCCATGCACAGGCTCAGGACTTCCAGCGCGCTGCGGCCGCCCCACAGCGGCTCGATCATCGGCTGGCCGATCAGATGCGAGCCGTCCGCGGCCAAGCCGTCGGACCAGGTCTCGAGGAAGTGCGCCTCGGGCAGATGCCAGGTGCAGAGCCGCGCCGTCTCGTCCAGGTAGAGGCCCAGATGGATGGAGGTCGCGACCTTCTTCATCGCGGCCGCGAACTGGAAGTCCGTGGGCGCGTCGTAGGCCGGATTGGCGCCCAGGATCAGCAGGGTGCTGACCTTGCCGTCGCTCATGGCTTGCGCCAGATCCTTCAGCGGCAGCGCGGCGGCGTCTGGCTCGGGAGCGGGCAGGTACTGCACCGTCTTGCCGGCCGCGCCCAGCAGCGCGTTCAGGCGATGAGCCCGCGCGTGCACTTCGGCCGGTTGGCCGACGCCGACCGTGAGCACACAGGCGCCGCGATGCGCCAGCAGGTCGTCGGCCATCGCGTTCAGCAGCATGGCCATGCCCGGCGCCTCGAGGCGGGGCTTGCCGGTCTCGACCGAATCGGCCTGCGGATGCGCGAGGCCCTTCTCGACCAGTTTGGCCTCCAGCAGCGCGAGGAAGGCGCCCACTTGGGCGCGGCGCAGCGGCAGGCGGTGATCGGCGCTGGCGCCGGTGATGGTGAAGACCGGCTCGACCGCATAGAGGCGGCTCATCCAGGCGCCCTCGTCCGGCTTGCGGCGCGAGGCGTATTCGCGCGACAGGCGGGTGGAGTCCGGGCGGGCGTGCAGCAGGTCGTCGTCGAGGGCGACGATGACGCGCGCTTCATCCAGCACGAAGCGCGGGCGCACGGACTTGCCGAAGGCGGCGCGGCAGCCGTTCTCTTCGGCGGTGGATCCGACCGGCTCCCAGGTGGTCCAGGTGGCGCGCGGGAAGAACTTGCGGAAGGCGGCGGCGGCGCGCACCTGCGAGGGCGCGCGGCTCTCGCCGGCCAGAATTGCAAGGCCCTGGCCTTGTTGCGCCTTGAGCCCGCCGAAGTGCTGGCGGCTGAATTCCTCGAAGGCGGCCCAGTCGGAGGCGCTTTCGACGCCGCCGGTGATCTGGGAGGGATTGCGGCTGCGATCCGGATCGTAGAGGCCCAGAATCGAGGCTTGCGCCCAGGCGGTGGAAGCGCCGCGGCTCTCGGCGTGCTCCGGATTGCCCTCGACCTTGGTCGGGCGGCCGTCGTAGCAGGTCACCAACAGCGGCTGGGCATAGGCGCCCAGATTCATGGCCCCGGCGTAGAACTTGGGCTTGCCGGGGATGCGGTTTTCGTCGCGCTCCTTGACCGGCAGGATGTGCTCTTCCTGGAAGCGGCAGGAGGCGGCGGTGCCGAGAGCCAGCGAAGCTCCCATCACCTGCAGGAAGCGCCGCCGGTTGGTGGCGGTCCAGCTTTCCTCCGGCCCGGCCGGGAATTCCTTCTGGACCAGATCCTGGAACTCGGTGGTCTGCTCCAGGTCGTTCAAGCTGCGCCAGTAGCGCTGGGTGCTCGCGGATCGGTTCATCGGTGACAGGTCGAGCAGTCCGTGCGGGGGTTGATGCCGTGCTCCTTGCGCAGGCGGGCGCCCAGGACGTTGCGGTCCTCGTCGGTCGTCCAGCCAAGGTTGAACACTTCGCTCGGCGGGCGCAGGAAGGGTTCCGGATTGCGGTGGCAATCCAGGCACCAGGCCATGGACAGAGGCTTCTCGGTTTGCACGCGCTCCATCTGGTCCACGCGGCCGTGGCAGTCCACGCAGGAGACGCCGGCCTTCAGGTGGGGAGCGTGCGAGAAGTAGGAGAATTCAGGCAGATCGTGCA
Source organism: uncultured Planctomycetales bacterium (assembly GCA_964453755.1). Lineage (GTDB taxonomy): Bacteria > Planctomycetota > UBA1135 > UBA1135 > UBA1135 > JAQBVK01. The sequence continues at coordinate 3,236 of CAYVPL010000190.1, read as the reverse complement.
CTTTGACCCATTTCAGGGATTCGCCGCCCTCCCAGGCCTCGCGCAGCGGCGCAAGCAGCGGCGAAGCGGTCTGGATGGATTTGTGACAATTCATGCAGGTCGCAAGCGGCGGAATGGCGGCGATGTCCGCCGATTCCACGGTGCTGTGGCAGTAGCGGCAATCCATGCCCAATTTGCCCGCGTGCAGCGCGTGGCTGAAGGGAATCGGTTGCTCCGGCGCGTAGCCGACCTGCAGGGTTTCCGCCGAAGCGCCGTAGATGAACAGCGCGACGACGTAGGTCGGGGTCAGCACTGCAGCGATGCCCAGGAGCGGACGGAAGCCGTCCGTCCATCTGGGGAATTGGAACAGTGTCATGGGGAATTCTGACGAGTTGGGGCTGAATCCTGCCGCCAGCCTGGACCATCTCCCACGAATTCCGACGACTCACGATCTGCTTCAACGACGGGTCCAGGCGAGAAGCCGGAACAGGATAGGGACGCGCTGCGGCTCGTGGAAGCGCGAAGGGACGCGCGATTCCGCACTAAAATAGTGGGGAATAAGCGGCGGCGGTTCAGCGCGCTCAGAGCGGAAATTTGCCTTCGAGGCGCGCCGCTTCGCCCTGCTCCTCGCGAATTCGCAGCGCATCCACCACTTGGCGGGTCAGATGTCGAGACGGAGTCGCATAAACGTCCTCGACCAAGCTCTCGAGCGGCGGCGGGCCGGCCTTCTCGGCGCGCTCCACGGCGGCGGCGATGAGAGCGCCGATCTCTGCCGCTGCCGCCTGCCGTCCCGCCGGGTCCAGGAGCCCGCGCGCGCTCAGGAAAGTCTCGGCCAGGGCCAGCGGATCGCGCAGGGCCCAGTAGTCCACTTCCTTCTGGTCGCGGTAGCGCGTGGGATCGTCCGAAGAGGAGTGGCCGCCCATGCGGTAACTGCGCAGGCAGATCAAGGAGGGGCCGTGGCCGGCGCGGGCGCGGTCGGCGGCGGCGCGGGCGGCGCCGTAGACGGCGACGAAGTCGTTGCCGTCCACGTCGGCGCCGGGCATGCCGTAGGCGCGCGCCTTGGCGCCGTAGCTGCGGGCCGAGGTCTGCTTGGCGCTGGGGACGGAGATGGCCCAGCCGTTGTCAATGACGACGAAGACGACGGGCGCCTTCCAGACGGCGGCGAAGTTGAGCGCGCTGTGGAAGCCGCTGGAGGAGGTGGCGCCGTCGCCGCAGTAGCCGCAGACCACGCGCTGCTCGCCGCGGCGCTGGAACGCCAGCGCCACGCCGGCCGCGTGCGGCAGCTGCGTGCCGATCACGCTCGACCAGGAGGCGAAGTTGACGTCGCGGCACTGGAAGTGGTTCGGCATCTGGCGGCCCTTCGCGGTGTCCTCCTGGTTGCCGAACATGTGCGCGACGTATTCGTGAACCGGCATCCCGCGCTGCACCGCGGCGCCGCCTTCGCGCAGACCGCTGAAAATCCAGTCCTCGGGGGCGAAGGCCGCGGCCGAGCCGTGGATGGCGGCTTCGAGTCCGGTGGCCGTGCCGACGAACGCGACGCGGCCCTGGCGCTGCAGCTTCATCATGCGGTCGTCGAGCAGGCGCGTGGTCAGCATGGCGCGCCAGATGGCCAGCAACTCTTTGTCAGACGGCGTCGGGCCCTTCCAGTCCGGACGCAGGGACTTGCGGTCTTCCGTCAGCGCGCGCGCCAGCGCCACGCCGTCTTGCTCGAGCACGCGGCTCATTTCAGGCCGGCGAGGAATTTCTCCGGGTCGGCCCAGAAGTCCTTCGGGCAGTTCGGGCAGCAGAAGCCGATGACGCGGCCGTCGAAGACCACCGAGTACTTCGGATTGACAGGATTGCCCGAAACCGGGCAAATGGCGTTGACCGGCGCCAATCCCGCGGGGGGCGCGGCGGCGCCGGGCGGCGGCGCGTCGCTGGTGAAGACCAGTTCGCCCTCGGCGTCGAGCGGAGCGGCCGCGGTTGCGTCGCCGGCGTCCACGCGCAGGTCGGGGCGCTCGGCGCGCAGTTGGGCGACGGCTTCGGGGCTCAGGCCCGACTGCCACAGCCAGACTTTCTTCAGTTCGGGCAGGTCGAGCAGGGACGCCAGCGCTGCGTCTGACAATTTCGTCTGCACCAGCACGAGTTCCTCGAGGGCGTCGGCGCCGCGCAATTTTTCCAGTCCGGCGTCGCCGATCGCGGTGCTGCGCAGGTCCAGGCGGCGCAGGCGCGGCATCTTCGCCAGGCTTGACATCGTGGCGTCGCTGATCGTGGTGCGCGAGAGCGAGAGTTCCGCGACGTGCTCGGTCAGCGGCGCCAGCAGCTCTTTGACTTCCGCGTCGCCCATGGCGGTGGCGGGCGCGGCGAAGTCCACCCACAGTTCGTAGGAGCCTTGCGAAACAGGCTGCACGTGCACCAGGCGGTCGCGCAGCGCCGTCAGCGCGGCCTCCGGCGCCGCCGCCAGTTCGGGCTCCGCGGCCGGAGTGGCGGGCGCGGCCGGCAGGGCTAGGCCCGGTCCCAGTTCGAAGTCCTGCTCGAAGGAGGCGCCGGCGGCGATCCAGGCCTGGAGCAGTTCGATCTCCCCCGCCAGCGGCTGCTTCTTGTGCTCCGGCGGCATGTGATCCTCGTCGTCAAGCGGCAGGAGCATGCGCAGGATCAGTTCGCTCTCGTCTGGCGCGCCGGCCACCAGCGCGTCGCCGCCGCGGCCGCCCTGGAGGATGAACTCCGGCGTGTCGAGGCGCAGGCCGCCCTTCTTCTTCTTCTCGCCGTGGCAGGAATTGCAGCGGGCGGCGAGCAGAGGCGCCACGTGGGCGGTGTAACTGGCCTTGACGATCGAGCTGGCGGGATCAGCCGCGGGCGGCGCCGGCGGCTCGGCGGGTTCCGGCTCCTCACGCAGCGGCGCGGTGAGGAAGCCCTCGCCGTGCGTCATGGTCGCGCCGTAATGTCCAGCCGGCACCAGCACGCAAAGCGTGGCCGCCAGAGTCAAGCGATAGGCCGTTTGGCGTCCGGCGGCGTGCAGCAGCAGGCTCAACACGCTGCCGACGGCCACCGCGATGCCCAGGCGCTCGTGCCAGAGCAGGGTGTCGCCGCCGTAGTCCGGTTCCTCGTGCAGAACCAGGCCGCTGGCCGCCGCAAAAACCGCGGTCAGCGCCGCCAGGCCCACCAGCAGGCGAGGTGCCGATGCAGTGCGCCGCCCCGCTGCAACCAACTCCAGCACACCCACCCCCACCAACAAGCCCAGAGGCTAGTGCAGGAGCAAGGTGTGCAGGCGACCGTAG
>CAYVPL010000189.1:0-5459 GCA_964453755.1 uncultured Planctomycetales bacterium | reverse complement strand
TCTGCTGCTTCATGGCCCAAACCTACCAGGGCGTGGCTACTTTTTCAGCGTAGCCTTAGAAAAGTCTATCTGCGGAAAAACAATATGCGCGCAGATGTCAGATGATGGAATCGTATAGATGCCTTTGAGCAACCTTAGTCAACAGGGAATGCTGATGCGGATGCTCACAATAAAAATGGCTCAGCGGCGCCTTTGATGCCATTATTTGTTTAAGGAACTGTGCCCGTTCGAAGCTTGGCGTGAATCTAATCATCCCAGAGCAGAGGAGTGTCGCAGCCACTGTCGGGCAGCAATCGCTCTAGAACTGGAGATCCCCCTTAATCCTTAGGGTTGTTATGGGTCCAGCAGAGCCCGCAAACATCTTGCAGGCGGAAGACTCTGGTAGTCTACTCCCATGGCTGCACAGGTACAGTGGGATGAGACGTCGAGTGACTTGTTCATTCTGCGGCAACTCGTTCATGCCAGCCGGTCATTCTCGGAAAGTGAAAAACTTCGTTTTGGGATCCCTAAAGAGAATCTTGACTACGATAATATTCCAACCAAAACCTATCTGAATAATCTAAAGCCGCAGGTATTGACTCGCTTATTAAGATCCGCAATTAATCTTCGAACGATCTATGATATTGTTGGCCACGAATCGAATGAGTCGTCTGTGACTAAACTTGCTGAGGCGGCGAGCGCGGGAAGCAAATTGTTTCGAAACGCACAAGGAATGAGCGCCGACGGCATTCACGATGCGTGGAACCTTGTTATTCATTCGACTTGGACCTCCCTGGTATGGACCCGCATTAAGAACGGACGCGAAATTCAGGGAATTGGATGGCCGGAGGAGGTATTGCCCTACTTCTGGTCGGGATGGATCGTTTTACTTGGCCAGAAACATAAGGTCCGTTGGGCCATTGAGCTTAACGTTGAGGCCTTCTGCAAAGCTTCAGCCGCTTTCCTTGAGCACGACGAACTTGCGGAGGCATGGTCAGAGTTGAGTGATAATTATGACTAAAACTTGGCCTCTTCGTCTCTCATGGTGATGAATGCCAATGGTGCTGTCAATGTGTATAATTGCAGACTCTGCACAATAATTCGTAGTGATGTCGTGAAGCCACGGGTCCATTCCTTGCACAAATTGGATTACAGAAGATGAGCACTGACGAGGCGCTGGCAGATCACGGGATTGGAGACGGCAGGAGAAAGGATGAATTGAGCTCCTCGGCCTTCCGCGGTCCTATCACTCCTCGCGTCAGCGCGGCAATCTGAGCGACTGCTCGGTAGTGAGATCCGACGGCTCAGTGTTAATCTGAGGCGAAGGGGAAGACTCCCCGAAATAATTCTGCTGCCGCGCCTTCAATTCGCGGGCGCATCTACGAATAGCAGGACGGTCTCGATTCGCGCTGCTCGCGGCGTGAATCCCTGCGCTAGCGCATTGCGATAGACCTCCATCTGATGCGCGTAGTGCTCGCGCTTGAGGCGCTCGGCTCCGGCGTCTGGGATCTCGCCGGTCTTGAAATCGAGGATAGTCGCAGAAGTCGGCTCGTTGGGCGGACCGACAAGGACAACGCGATCAAAGGAACCGCGGAGGATTGCGGGCTCGCTGCGGCCGGGTTCGGGGAGGCGGATGGCGAAGCGGCGCTCGCGCCAGACGGTGAGATGTTCGCGCGGGACGCCAGCGGGGCGGGTGAGGGCTTCGCAGACGTGCGGCTTCTGGAGCATCGCGCGGAACTCGGCGATCCACTCGCGAGCCTGCGACTCAGTGGGGGGATCGTCGAGTTCGCGCAGCGCGGAGAGCAGATCCGAGTCGGTGGCGCGGAAGTCCTCCAGCCACTCCACCTGCTCGAACAACTTGTGAATGGCAATCCCGCGCGGGCGTGCATCGTCGCGCGGCTCCGCGGCCAGCACCCGCATGCGAATGGCCGGATCCTTGCCGGCGTGGCTCGCGGTCCAGCGGGGAAGGATCGGCGGCGGCGAGGGCGCGCGCACGCGCACTGACTCCGGCCACGGTTGACCCGCCGCGACCACGGACGGCGGCGCTTCCGAACCCCGCAGCGCCGGACCCCAGTTGCCGCGTTCGGCCCCGCTCTCGCGCACCGGCGCACCTTCATTGGCCGCCGTCACCTCGTAGGCAACGCGCAGCAGTCCCGGCAGGGAGAAGGCGTAGCCGCGCTCGAGCTCCTCCTGCTTGTCCTCCTCCGCCTCCAGCACCTTGTCCGTGGCCTGGGACACCACCACCTCCAGCCGCTGCTTCGCCCGAGTCATCCCCACGTACAGCACGCACAACTCGTCATACCAGGCTGCCGCGTCAGTCGCACGCTCCAGCGCATCCAGTCGCTTGTCCGCACCGCGCGTCGCCTCGTTGCCGGCGAACGCCACGCCGCTGATGGGATCCGCGGGCTCGGCGCGTTCAGTCCAGAACGCGCCGCCGCGTCCGCTCCGGCCGCCGGCCAGCGCCAGCACCACCGCGTCGAACTCCAGACCCTTCGACTTGTGCACCGTCATCACGCGCACCTGCGCCGCCGCCGGATCCTCCAGCCGCAGCGCGCGCGCGTGCGCGGCGAAAGCCGCGGGCCGCAGCGCCGCGCCGGCGCGGGCGCGCTGCTTCGTGTCCCACGCGTGGCCGGCCTCGACCAGGCGCGCAAAGCGGCGCGCGTCGCGGCCGCCGAACGCGCCGCCCGCCGCGGAGGCCGGCAGCGCGCGCAGCCGCGCCAGCCAGGCGCCGACGCCCTGCTCCAACAATTCGCGCCGCAGCCGCGCTGCGAAGCGCGCCCGCTCGGCCTGCATCCCGCGCTCGTGCAGCGTGGATCCCGCGCCCAGCGCCTCGGCCAGCGGCGACGCCGTCACCAGCCGCGCCGCCGCCGTGTCCGCCGGATGGTCCGCCAGATCCAGCGCGGCCAGCGCGGCGTTCACCGCGGGCGCATCCGTCAGCAGCACGTTGCCCTCCGCGCTGGCCGCGATCCCGCGCGCGCGCAGCGCCTCGATCATCTCGGCCACGTCCGCGTTCTTGCGCGTGAGGATCGCGATCTCCGCCTGCGCTCGACCCGCCGCGCGCAACTCCTCCAGCAGCGCCTCGGCCCGAGCGACGGCGCGCCCGTTCGGATCCTCGGACACCCACAACTCGAAGCGCCCCGGCACCTTCGGCCGCGCCGCGCGGTGCGCCTCCCAGTGCTCGGCGAATCGCCCGGCTGCCGTCTCCAGCGCCTTGTCGCCGTGCCAGCCGGCCACACGCTCGGGCAGCGTGGCGAACAAATCGTTCACCACGTCCAGCACGGGTTGCGCGCTGCGGAAGGAAGTCGCGAGCGGCTCGGTGCGCGCGCGGTAGGACTCGGCCACCGCGCCCAGCAGCCGCGGCTCGCCGGCGCGCCAACCGTAGATGCTTTGCTTGCCGTCGCCGACGCAGAAGAGCGATGCCTCCGGTCCCGCAGCCGCGGCGGCCTGCGATGGCGCCGCAGGCTGCGCCAACGCCGCATCCACCAGCGGCCGCAACGCGCGCCACTGCGGCGTCGCCGTGTCCTGGAACTCGTCGAGCAGCACGTGGCGCAGGCGCCCATCCAAACGGAAGGCCGCGGCCTCGTCGCCGATCGCCGCCGTCTGCAGCCAGCGCGGGAAATCGTCAAAGGCGAATGCGCCGGCGCGCCGGCGCGCTGCCTCGGCGCGGTCGTCGGCTTCCGCGAGCAGCGTGCGCGCCGCCGCCAGCCGCTGGGCGCGTTGGTGCAGCAGCGCGTTGACGGCGATGCGCGTGCCTTCCTCGAGCACCACGCCCACCTCGTCCGGGATCGGCTTCCGGTCGAACTCACTCTTGCCGGCGCGCAAATTCTTGATTGGCCCGATTGTCAACCACCCTGCCCAGTCCCGCTGCGCTGCGGCCAGGCGCAATTTGGCAAGATTCGCTGGCCAGTTTCGCGTCGCCGGCGCCTCCACTCGCGCCAGAGCCTGCTCCAGCGCCTTCACTTCGGCCGCCACCGGCGACAAACCCGCGTCCACCGCGGTCCACGCCTCCTCGCTGCTGTCGCGCAGGATGCCGAGGCCGTCGCGCGACAACTGCGTCAATCCCTCGTGCACTCCGCGACCGAACTCCTGCTGCTGCAGATCCCGCACCAGATCGCGGATGCGCACCTCGTCCAGATCCTCGATCAGCGCGGAAGTCATCTCTTCGTCCTGCGCCTCCGCTTCCGCCGGATCCAGAACCGACCACGCCGGCGGCAGGCCCAGTTCCGCGCTCTGCAGCCGCGCGAGATGCACGAACCACGAATCCAGCGTGCGCACCTGGAAGGCGTGCAGGCGCGCGAGCAGCCGCTCGAGCAGCGTTGCGCACTCCGCCGCCGACGGCTCCCGCTCCGGCTGCGGCGACAGATGAGTGAACATTTCCCGGCGCGCGCCCTCGTCCTGCGCGCCTTCGGCCAGCCGCGTCAGGATGCGCCCGAGAATCTCGCCCGCCGCCTTGCGCGTGAACGTGGTGGCGAGAATCTCCTCCGGCCGCGCGCCCGCGAACAGCAGGCCGAGGTAGCGGTGCGCCAGCCGGAAGGTCTTGCCGGTGCCGGCGCTGGCGCGGACGACGAGAGCGCGGGAATCGTTCACGCTTCCGCATCCTCCGCGAGTTCGGAAGCAAGCTCCGGATCCAGCGGCGCCCCGCCAAGCAGAACGGCCATTGCGGGTGAAAGTTGCCGCGAGTCCACTTTGCCCATCGCGTCAAACTCGCCGGCGCGGATGCCGAGCACCGCCCGCGCGATCGCCTCGTCCGCCAGCGCCAGTTCCGGCTCGCCCCAATGCGCAGAGACGATGCCGGTGTCCTCCACGGCGCGCGGCAGATTGAACCATCCCAACCGGATGGCCGCGCCCGGCTCGATCGTGGCGGCCAACCGCCGGTAGATGGGAAGCTGCAGATCCTCCCAGCGCGGCGGATTGGCCTTCAACCTGAAGGCCTGGCGCGGATCCTTCGGCTTTTCGCCGGTCTTGTAGTCGAGCACGCGCAACTCCACGCCGCCCGCAGGCGTCTCGCGCCAATCCACGCGATCCACGCGCCCGCCCAGCGCGAAGGCGATTTGCGCGCCGTCCACTGCGATCACCGCCGGCACTCCCTCGGGCGGCGCGGACCATTCGGTGAGAATCGTGCGCCATCCTTCCTTGCGCGAGTGCGCCTCGGCTCCCGCCCAGCCGCGCAGCCGGTTCTCGAGTTGCACGAGCTGCAGCCGCACCGCCGCCAGCGGGCGCCGTCCGAAGCGGCGCGCGGCCGCGTCGCGCATCTTCTGGATCACTGCGCCGGCGAGCGCGTGCTCGTCGCGCAGGTCGGCGGCGGCAGGATCGGAGTGGAAAGCGGCGAGCACTTCGTGCGCGAAGGTGCCGAAGACCAGAGCGTCCATTTCGTGCGGCTCCGGCTCGACCGTCTCGAGGCGCAGCACTTTCTCCACCCAGTACAGGCGCGGCGACTGCAGATAGCGGTTGAGATGCGAGGCGGAGAACGGCCGTTCGTC
>CAYVPL010000188.1:0-5461 GCA_964453755.1 uncultured Planctomycetales bacterium | reverse complement strand
CCGAGGCGACGATCTCGCGCAGGAAGTGGCGGGCGCGCAGAATGCCGCGCACCGTCTCCCGGAGATCGATGACGTGAATCCGGTTGCGGGCCTCGAAGATGTAAGGCTGCATCTTCGGATTCCAGCGGCTCACCCGGCAGCCGATGTGGGCGCCGGCTTCGATGAGCGATTGAACGGAGAGGTCGGACATGCCGGACGTGCGGGTGAGATTTTGGCCCCTACGGCTGCCGGAAAGGTCCGGAACCGGGAAAGGGCCGGACATGGTAGCCCTGGCCTGGCGCACGGTCAAACTGCCGGCTGGCGGCGGAGGTCCAGCCAGCCCGGCCCGGATCCCCCATCAGCAACTTCCTTACCGGGATAGACTGGAGAAGCATGCCTCTGCCCCCCGGCCGCGGCGCCGGAGCGGCGCCGGCCCTCCTCGCGGTATTGAACCATCGCGGGGAAAGGCTGGGATCCACCTGCGCCTGGTTTCAGGAGCGCGGCTGGGACGTCCGGGTGAGCACCCACCTGGCCGAGAGCCTGGAATTGCTGCAGCGCGGCCAGCCGCGGGCGGTCCTGGCCTATCCGCTGACCCTGCTGCGCGAGGGGCTCGAGTGGCAGATGCTGGCGCCCGCTCTCAGCCCGGGCAAGCCCGTGCCCTGGATCGTCGTGCCCTGGCCTGGCGCGCCGATGGCGGCGCTGGCGCAACTCCTGGCCGGCTCCCCCGCCCTGGCCGATTTCGTGCGCTCCGCCGAGGATGCGCCGGAGCTAGAGGCGCGGCTGTCCCACTTGCTGGCCGTGCAGGACTTGATGACGCGCACCCTGGCACGCGCCGCGGAACTGGAGGGGCAGCTCGTGACCGACCACAAGACCGGCCTGGCCAACGACCGGCACTTCCGCGAGCGCCTGCGCGAGGAGTTCGAGCGCAGCCAGCGCCACAAGATGCCGGCGAGCCTGATTCTGCTCGACCTCGACTCCTTCAAGCAGATCAACGACGCTCACTCCTACGAGTACGGCGATGCCGTGCTCGCGGCCGTCGCCGACGCGCTGCGGCACTCGGTGCGCTCGATTGACATTGCGGCGCGCATCGGCGGCGACGAATTCGCGATCATCCTGCCCAGCACGAAGCCCAGCGAAGCCCTGGCCGTGGCCCAGCGCGTGCGCGCCACGCTGCGTGAAACGGCGGTGGGCGTGGAAGTGCAGCGCCTGCCGCTGACGGCCTCGCAGGGCCTCGCCGCGTCCGAAGGCGGCCATCCGCGCGACCCGCGCCAGTGGTTCCTGCAGGCCAACGAGGCCCTCAAAACCGCCAAGAAGGGCGGCCGCGACCAGATCGTGGTGTGGGAGAGCCGCCGGCAGGGCGAGGCGAAATAGTTAGAGTGAGAAGATGCGCGTTCTCCAGCACCCGCTGCTCCGGGCGGCGCTGGCGGCGGCGATCCTGACGGCGCCCGCGGCCGCCCAGGATCCTGCGCCGGCCACCGCCGTCCATCCCGATCTCGCGGCCGAGTTCTCTGCCCTGCAGAAGGAGTACCAGCAGGCCCAGCAGGCCTTCTATGACAAGTACTCCTCTCTGAGCACCGACGAGGAACGCGGCGCGCTCCTCAACGATCCCGCGCAGAGCCCGAACGGACTCTTCGCTCCGCGCTTCCGCGACTTCGCCGAGCGCGCGGGATCCCACGAAGCCGCCGGCAGCGCCTGGGTCTTCCTGCTCGGCCTCGCGCCGGATCAGGAGGAATGCGCCGCCATCGCCGCCCGCGTGAGCCGGGACTTCCTGCACGCGCCCGCGTCCGAGGGCTTGGCGCAGTGGCTGCGCTACGGCTCCTGGCAGATCGGCCGCGAAAAGGCGATCGCGCAGTTGCGCGCGCTCGACGCATCGAAACGCCCGGCCACCCGCGCCGCCGCCGCCTTCGCGCTGGCCTGCAACCTGATGGACGGCGCGGCGGAGGAGCAGAAGGAGGCGCGCGCACTCTTCGAGCGCCTGCCGAAGGAGTTCGCCGAGACCCCCTACGCCGCCCAGGCGTCCGGCTACCTCTTCGAGCTCGACCACTTGCAGATCGGCATGGTTGCGCCGGAGATCGAGGGCACCGACAGCGAAGGCAAGGCCTTCAAATTGTCAGAGTACCGCGGCAAGGTGGTCGTCCTCGACTTCTGGGGATTCTGGTGAGGACCTTGCCGCGCGATGATCCCGCACGAGAAGGAAATGGTCGAGCGCCTCAAAGACCAGCCCTTCGCCCTGATCGGGATCAACAGCGATGGCGGCCGTGAAGCCGTCCAGAAAATTCTGAAGGAACAAGGAATCGGCTGGCGCAACGTGCTGGACGGCACCACCCAGGGTCCGATCGCGACCCGCTGGAACGTCCACGGCTGGCCGACGATCTACGTCCTCGACCGGCAGGGCCGCATCCGTTTCCGCGACGTGCGCGACGAAGCCATTCAAGAGGCGGTGCTCAGCCTGCTGGCCGAATATCCCTGAAAGCGGTCACTCTCCGGCCACCCACAACAGATCGCACCAGTTGGCGTGGGCGCCGGGAGCGCCCGCGCCGGACGTCTCGGCGCGCAGGCGCAGCAGCCCGGCGCGCGGCACCTGGATCAGCAGCGGCCGCGCCCCGTCGCGCGGGCCGAGCGGCGGCGTGACCGCGAGTTCCTCGTCGTCGAGCAGGACGCGGAAGGTGACGGGTTGCGGCTGGCGGAACTCGGAGACCGCGGCGTCCACGCCGACGGTCACGAATAAAGTGCCGGGGCCGGGGGCGGCGCGCGCAATTTCAGAGGGCGCGCGCGTGCCCAATCCGGTCGGGTAGAGGCGCGCGCCCAGACGGAGGAATCCGCCGTCCACGGCGCGATTCACTTTCGGCGACCAATCCACCACGCGCGTCTCACTCTGCTCGCGCGATTGCCACGCGCTCGCGGCCCACTCCTCCACGCCGGAACGGCGCAAGATGCGCGTCACGCCGCGCGCCGGAATGCGCACGCGCCCGCCCCAGGGCAGCTCCAGCAAGAAATCGCGCGAACCCGCGGCGCGCGGATCCTGCTCGAGGATGCGGGCGCTCAACATGCTGCCGTCGGCGAGAGTCAGCCACACCGCGTCGGCCTGCGGCTCCGGCGCATCCTCCAGGAGACAGAAGGCCTCGACTGCCTCCCACGCATGCTGCCGCTCGCCGGCCAGGGTCTGGAAACTCAGGCCCTTGCCGTTCCAGTCCAGCAGGTAGCCCTGCTGCAGATCCAGGACGCCGCGCGTGCGGCGCAGCCAGAGGCGGTCTTCCTCGCCCGCGTTCCGCGCCGGCAGCCGGCCGCGCCCTTGTCGCGCCAGGTAGACCGGATCCAACGGGAGAGCTGGCGCCCCTTCTCCGCCCAAGAACCAGGACGGCGTGCCCAGGTCGGGCACGTCGGGGCCCGGACCGCCCCGCAGGACCGAGCCGTCGGTGAGCTCCAACCACCAGCCCTCCGCCGGGGTCGGGATCGGCGGCAGGTCGAACTCGATGGCCAGCCAGGGTCCGCGCGTGGGAGCTCCCTCGCGTCGTGGACCGGCAGCCCCGAAGCCGCGCCAAGGTCCGACTCCGGCGCCTTCCGCCTCGATCCACAGCGCCTGCTCCGGCACGGCGTCCTGCCCCGCGCGCCAGCTTTGGCAGGGCTGGGCGAAGGTCCAAGCGAGGCAGAGGAGTCCGATCATGCCAAACTGGCAGAAAATCCGGGGAGCTGTCCTGAGGAGGGCCGCGAAAGCTTGGCACTCCAGTTGCTAGGAGAGGCGCCGGGTTTCCTTCGAAGCAGGATAACCCCTTTCCGGTCTCCATTGCCTTCCCCGTCCCGGCTTTCCCCCATGCAGAAGCAACTCACGTTCGATGCCGAAGCCCGTGAGGCCATCCTCAGCGGAGTCGAGAAACTCGCCCGCGCGGTGGTCTCCACCCTTGGCCCCAAAGGCCGCAACGCCGTGCTCGAAAAATCCTGGGGCGGACCGACCGTCACCCGGGACGGAGTGACGGTGGCCCGGGACATTGACCTGCGCAACAAGCAGGAGAACCTGGGCGCGCAGCTGGTCAAGCAGGCTGCCATCAAGACCAACGACCGCGCCGGCGACGGCACCACCACGGCCACGCTGCTGGCCTGGCGCATCTACAAGGAGTCGCTGCGCCACCTCGCGGTGGGCGCCAGCCCCGCCGCCCTGATCAGCGGGCTACGGGCCGGCTCCGAGGAGGCGACGAAGCGCCTGCAGGCGAACGCCAAGAAGGTCAAGAACGCCGACGACATCGAGGCCGTCGCGCTCGTGTCGGCCAACCACGACAAGAAGATCGCCGCGCACATTCGCGAGGCCTACGACAAGGTCGGCGCCGACGGCGTGATCACCATCGAGGAAGGGCGCGAGCTCGAGACCAAGGTGGATCACCGCAACGGCATGCAGTTCGACCGCGGTTTCCTGTCGCCGAACTTCGCGACCGACATGGAAACCCTCGAGTGCAGCTACGACCGCCCCCTCTTCCTCATCTACGAGGACAAGGTGACGAGCGTGCAGAAGCTGCTGCCGATCCTCGAGAAGGCCAAGGAAGCCGGCCGGCCGCTGGTGATCGTCGCCGAGGACATCGAGGGCGAAGCCCTCGCCACCCTGGTGGTGAACAAGATGCGCGGCATCCTCAACGTCGTCGCCGTCAAGGCCCCGGGCTACGGGGACCGGCGCAAGGAAATGCTGCGCGACCTCGCGACCCTGACCGGCGGCACCGCCGTGATGAAGGATGCGGGCATGGAGCTCGAGAAGGTCGAGCTGGCGATGCTCGGCAGCGCGAAGCGCGTGCTGATCGACGCCAACAACACCACCGTGGTGGAAGGCGCCGGCAAGAAGGCCGACGTCGAGGCGCGCAAGGCGCAGATCCGCCGCGAGATCGAGGTCACCACCAGCGACTACGACAAGGAGAAGCTGGAGGAGCGCCTGGCGAAACTGTCCGGCGGCATCGCCGTGATTTCGGTCGGCGCCGCCACCGAGTCCGAGGCCAAGGAGCGCAAGATGCGCTACGACGACGCGAAGCACGCGGTGGCCGCGGCGCGCGAAGAAGGCTTGCTGCCGGGCGGCGGCGTGGCGCTGCTGCGCATCGCCCAGGAGCTGCCCTCCGCCCTGAATCTCGAGGGCGACGCGAAGACCGGCCTCGAAATCCTGTGCCGCGCGCTGGAATCCCCGGCTCGCACCATCGCCGAGAACGCCGGCGTGGACGGCTCCCAAGTCGTGCGCCGCATCCTGAGCGAGAAGAAATTCTCCTTCGGCTGGAACGGCCTCACCGGCGAATACGGCGACCTCAACGTCATGGGCATCGTGGACCCGGCGAAGGTCTCCCGCATCGCCCTGGAGAACGCGGTCTCCGTGGCCGCCATCCTGATGACCACCGACTGCCTCATCGTGGACGCGCCCAAGAAGAACGCCAAGGACGCGGGCGAAGGCGAAGAGCACGATCACGAGGATTACTAAACGACCATGGCCAAGACCTCCAAATCCGTTTCGACCAAG
>CAYVPL010000187.1:0-5461 GCA_964453755.1 uncultured Planctomycetales bacterium | reverse complement strand
CGTGGACTTCAGCATCCGGCCGCTGCCGCTCAAGCCGCCGATCTCGCCGGTGGAACCGCCGGCGGATGAGTAGGGCGAAGCCCTAGTTCGCGCCGCGGGGCGCGGGCTGCAGGCGCTCGTGCTCGTGCAGGATGTTGACGGCCTCGGCCACCTGCTCGGCGCCGGGCTCCAGATCGGTGCGCATCAGGAACTCGCGCATGTCGGCGGCGGCCTCGGGGATGCGGCCCATCTCGTGCCGAACCATGCCGCGCGAGTAGTAGACGGAGGACAGGCGCTCGTCGAGCTGCAGCATGAGCGTGTACTGCTGCTCCTCGTCCGGCAGCCGGCCTTGGCGCTTGTAGAGGCTGGCCATGACGCCGCGCACCGCGATCTCGCGCTGAATGTCGCTCAACAATCGGCTGCGCAGGCGCTGCTCTTCGCCGACCGGCAACTCGGTGCTGAAGCCGAGCGTGCGGTTGAGGAAGGTGCGCGATTCGTTCAACAATTCGAGCGCGCGATTCAGTGACTGGAAGGCCAGGACGTCGTCGCCGCGCAACGCCGCGATCTGGCCTTGAATTTCCAGATGCTGCAGGCTGTCCGGCGCCGACTCCACGGCGTCCGCGGCGTACCGCGCGGCTTCGTCGTAGTGCTCGCGGGCCCGGCCTTCGCGTTCGTCGAGCTGGGCGCGTTCCTCCTCGTTGGTCGCCGCATCCGGGTTGGGATTCTGCTCGAGCGCGCGGCGTTCGCGTTGCACGTAGGTCTGCAATTCCCGGCCGTAGATCAGGTGGTATTGCGCCAGGGAGAACGAGGCTTTGTCGCGCTGGTCGCTCGGCAGGTCGTCGAGGGCCTTCTCCAAGTAGGGGAGGGCGGTGGCCAGGTGCGGCAGCGTGGCCTGCATCAGCACGGCACGGCCGGCGATGAGGTTGAGCATGGGATCATGCTCGTCCACCTTCAGGCCCATGCGCGCCTGTTGCTCGGCCTGGGCGTAGCGGCCGACGTCGTAATACTGGACGGCCCGGCTGTAGAACTCGTCGCGGGCGGCGACCTCCTCCTCCGAAAGCGAGGTGGAGCAGGACGTGCTGGCAAGCAGCAGCAGAGCCGGGAACCAGCGGGAACGGAGCAGCATCAGCGGGAGGCAGACGGCCTCGGAGAGGCGATTCTACGGAGCCCGGGCAGGACGGTCACCGGAATGGACCGGTCTTCAGGCGTCCCACACCCACGCTGCGCCGACCGGCGCCCACTCCAGCAGGCCTTCCGGGAAGTAAAGGCCGAGTTCGCGCTGCGCGCTTTCCGGCGAATCGGAGCCGTGGACCAGGTTGAAGGATTTCGAGCAGCCGAAGTCGCCGCGAATGGTGCCCGGCTCCGCGTCCAGCCCGAAGGTCTTGCCCATCATCTTGCGCACCACGGCAACGGCCTGCGGACCGCGCAGGGCCAGGGCCACGATGGGCGAAGCGGTCATGAATCCCACCAGACCGGCGTAAAAGGGCTTGCCCTGGTGCTCGGCATAGTGCCGGGCAGCCAGGTCCGGGCTCATGCGCATGAGTTTGAGGCCGACGATCTGCAGGCCCTTTTCCTCGAAGCGGGTGAGGAGGCGCCCGGACAGCCCGCGATGCAGGGCGTCCGGCTTGAACAAAACGAGAGTGGTTTCCACGGGATGGGGCTCGGATGGGGGTGGACAGGATATCCTGGCCGCCGCACCAGGAATTCCATTGGCTCCGGCGGCAGGCGTTCTTACAATGTTCGCCCTGTTCAGCCGCCAGCGATGGAAACGAAGTTTCGGTTCCCGCGAGGCCGCCGCTGGTGTTCTTTCTCCATTCGCGGATTCAGACCATGGATCACCCGGACCCGCCTCCGCGTCCGCCGCAAGTGTCCTCGCTCGGCATCGAGTTTGCGCTCTCCCTGATCGCGCTCGGCTGGCTGGGCTGGTGGCTGGACGGCGTCTGCGGCTGGCGCGAGCGATTCCCCATCTTGCTGGTGCTCGGCGTGCTGGGTGGATTCGCCTGGTTCATCTGGCGCCTGAAGCGCATGTTCGGCGGCCCGCCGAAGCCTTGAGCCGATGAAGATCGCGCTCGGGGCGTCGCTGATCGCGGTTCTCGGACTGCTCCTGCTGGCCTTCGTGCCGGCCGGATGGCGCGCTGGGGTTGCTGCGGGTTGGCTGGCTGGCTGCGCGCTTGAAGCGCTCAGCCTGCGCGCGCGCCTGCGCGCCCGACTCGACGGCGCATCGCTGATCCCGGCCCTGGTCGGCGGCTTCCTCGCCCGCATGAGCCTGTTGCTCGGCGGCACGCTGGCGGGCGCCTTCACCGGTCTGTGGTCCGCCGAAGGCTTCCTCGCAGCCTGCGCGGGCGCCCTCCTGCTGGGCGAAAGCCTGGCCTTCGCTCTGCTCCGCCGCCCGCATCCTTCTCCTTCTCGCACCGACTCCGACCTGAACGACTCGAAATGAGCCCCCTGCTCGCGCACATCCTCCCGTCCACCGGCCTTGCAGCCGGGGAAGGTCAGGAGCACGGCGGCGCCAGCGTCTTCGATCACCTGTTCGCGCACGTGATCCCGCAGGAGACCGGCATGTCGCTGTGGGGCATGCCGATCTACAACATCCAGATCGTCCAGGTGTTGTCCATTCTCCTGATTGCGGCAATTTTCTTCCGCGTGCCGCACGCGATCCGCACCGGCGGCGGCGGCCCGCTGGCGCGCACGGCGGCCGGCACGGTGGCATGGCTGCGCGATTCGGTGGTGGTGCCCAATCTGGGCGCCGACGTCGGGCGCAAGATGCTGCCCTATTTCTGCTCGCTGTTTTTCTTCCTGCTCTTCATGAACCTGCTCGGTCTCGTGCCGAAGTCGGTCACGCCCACCGCCAACGTCTTCGTGACGGCGGCGTTGGCCTGTCTGACTTTGATCATGATGGTGATCGGCGGAATGATCGTTCAGGGGCCGATCGCTTTCTGGAAGCACCTCGTGCCGCCGGGCGTCCCGGCCTGGCTCGCGCCGCTGCTCTTCCTGCTGGAAGTGATGGGACTGGTCATCAAGCCCTTTGCCCTGACCATGCGACTCATGGGCAACATGATGGGCGGCCACCTGGCGCTGCTGGCCTTCCTGGGCCTGCTGTTCTACTTCGGCCAGGACTCCGCCACCGTCGGCCTCGGCCTGAGCGTGCCGGTGGTCGGCCTTTCCGTCTTCATGATGCTCATCGAGGGCTTCGTCGCCCTCCTGCAAGCCTACGTCTTCACGATTTTGAGCGTGATTTTCGTCGGCATGTGCCTGCACCCGCAACACTAAGTCGTCAAACCGAACCGAGATGTACGAGATTCTCACCGAAACTGCGACGGTCGCCCTCCAAGAGGGCGCGTCGGTCTCCCTCGCCAACGCCGCCATCGGCGCGGGCCTCGCTGTGGTCGGCGCCGGCATCGGCATCGGCCTGATCGGCGGCGCTGCCGGCCTCGGCATCGCGCGCCAGCCGGAAGCCGCCGGCGACATCAAAGGCAACGCCCTGTTGCTCGCGGTGCTCGTCGAAGGCGCCGCGATCATCGCGATCGTGGTGTCGCTGCTCTTCTGGCTGAAGCAGTAAGCAGCTTGCGCGGGTGAGCGGGCGCCTCTTCGCGGAGGCGCCCGCGGCGTCCGCGCCCCAACTCCACACCTCCACGCCCAGCCATGACCCACGCCATCCTGCTCGCAGTCGCCGGGGAGAACACGCTCAACGACATCTTCAACTTCGAGCTGGCGGCGTCCTTCGTCTGGACTCTGCTGATCTTCCTCATTTCGGTGCCGCTGCTCTGGAAGTTCGTGTTCTCGCCCATCGCCAAGGCGATGGAAGAGCGCGAAGTGAAGGTGCGCGAGGCGGCCGCGGCCGCTGAAGCCGCGAAGACCGAGACGGAGCGCCTGCGCGCTTCGATCCAGAAGGAGCTCGAAGGAGCCCGCCAGGAGGCCGCCAAGGCCCTGGCCGAGGCCAAGAAGCGCGCCTCCGACCGCGAGCAAGAGCTGATGGCCGCCGCCAAGGCCGAGGCCGAGAAGGAGCGCCAGCGCGCCCGGGCCGAGATCGATCAGGCCGTGCGCGGCGCGCGCGAATTGCTGCGGCGCGAGGCCGTGACCCTGGCCGTGCAGATCGGCGAGCGCGTCATCCAGCGCGAATTCTCGCCGGCCGATCAGCAGCGCCTCCTGGCCGAGTTCGAGAAGCAGGCCGGCAGCAAGAACTGAGCCGATGAGCGAAGCCAGCACCGTTCGCCGCGCCGGGCCCGTCGCCCGCCGCTACGCGCGCGCCCTCTTCGGGGCGGCGCTCGAGGCCAAGGCGCTGGACGCGGTGCGCCAGGACGTGCAGCTGATCGACGCGGTGTTCGCCGATCCCGCCTTGGCCGGCCTGCTGGCCGATCCGCGGCTGGACGATCGCGGCAAGGTCGCGCAGCTCGACCAAGCCTGCGGCGGCCGCCTGCAGCCCACCACGCGCGCCCTGCTGGGCGTGCTCGAGCGGCGCCGGCGCATCGCGCTGCTGCTCGAAATCCCCGCCGCCTTCCGCGATCTCGACGACGCGCACGCCGGTCGCATGCGCGGCGAGATCGAAACCGCGCTGCCGCTGCCCGACGAGGCGCGCCAGCGCATCGAACGCGCGCTGTCGCAGCGCACCGGGCGCGAAGTTCTGCTGCGCGCCCGCACCGACCCCGCCCTGCTGGGCGGGGTGCGCGTCACCTTCGGCGGCACGCAGCTGGACGCCAGCGCCAGCGGCCGCCTCGAAATCCTGCGACTCCGCCTGAACGAGGCCGAGCTGCGCTAGAGCATTCTTCCCGCACGAGATTCACATGGAACTGCAAGCATCCGAAGTCGCCTCGGTCCTCAAGAAGGAGATCCAGGGCTTCCAAGCCGGCACCAGCACCGAGAACATCGGCACCGTGGTGCAGGTGGGCGACGGCGTCGCGCGCATCTACGGCCTCGACCAGTGCATGATGTCAGAACTGGTCGAATTCCCCGACGGCGTGATGGGCATGGCCCTGAACCTCGAGGAAGACAACGTCGGCTGCATTCTGCTCGGCGACGTCTCCAAGGTGCGCGAGGGCGACACGGCGAAGAGCACCGGCCGCATCACTTCGGTGCCGACCGGCGACGCGCTGCTGGGCCGCGTGGTCAACGCGCTGGGCAAGCCGGTGGACGGCAAGGGCCCGATCGCGACCACCGCCGCCGATCTGCGCCCGATCGAGCAGGACGCCCCCTCGGTGGTGGAGCGCCGCCCGGTGCACGAGCCCATGATGACCGGCATCAAGGCGATTGACGCCATGATTCCGGTGGGCCGCGGCCAGCGCGAACTGATCATCGGCGACCGCCAGACCGGCAAGACCGCGATCATCCTCGACACCTTCCTCAACCAGAAGCCGTTGAACGACGGCGACGACGAGAAGGCCAAGCTTTATTGCGTCTACGTTGCTGTCGGCCAGAAGCGCTCGACCGTCGCGCAGTTCGTCAAGGTTCTGGAGGAGCGCGGCGCGCTCGAATATTCGATCGTCGT
>CAYVPL010000186.1:0-5471 GCA_964453755.1 uncultured Planctomycetales bacterium | reverse complement strand
CGCAGGATAGCGCGCGTTCCGCCGAGGATGCGCCCGTAGCCGATCAAGAACAGGCTGAAGGCGAGGGCAAAGAAGGTGCCGGACACGAGCACCGTGGCCAGCCACCAGGGCGCTGGCAGGAGCAGCGAAGCCATGCGGATCATCCCGGCCAGCGCCATCAGAACGAAGGCCAGATTCGTGAGGCGCGAGGACCGCAGCTCGAGCCCGGAATGCCCGAGCGTCACGCGCGCCATCATGCCCAGCGTCATGGTGCCGATCCCGCCGATCGTCAGGGCATGGAGCGCAGTGGCCGCCGGCACGGCGAGTCCCGCCGCAGAGGCCGCGATCAAGCATTGCCCGACGCCGATCCACGCGTATCCGACGTGCAGCACGAGCACCATCGGGAAACGCAGCGCCGAGCGCGTGCCCCAACTGCTCATGCGCAGCAAATTGGCCGCGCCGGCCAGTGCGGCGGTTGCGGCCAGCAGGGCGCCGGTCGCGCCGGCGGCCACCGCGAGGACGAGCGCGGCGCTGGCCGCAATCGCCAGCCCATCCGCCGCCGCGTGGTGGCGCGCCGCTGCCGTGCGCGACGCCGTGCGTGTGAAGAGGGGAATGACGCGGCCGCCGATCACCACGATCAGCAGCACGACCAGGTGCAAAGTCAGATGGAGTCCGCGTTGCGTGAGCGCCGGCTGGCCGCGCGCCGCGCCCGCGTGAACCATCGCGCAGGTCCCCGCCAGAGCTGCCAGCAGCGCCAGCAGGCCGTAGTTGCGCCGGCTGCGGGAAGCGATCAGCGGACGGCCAGCGACCACGGCGAGAACCAGCGGAAAGGCGACCACCGTGCCGCCCACCAGCCAGGTGGGGAGGAACTCGGCCGCAGCCATCGCGACGCGCCCTGCGATCCACAGCGCCAAGAGCGCGGCGAGCGGCCATCCGTGCGCCGTCTCACGACCGGTCCAATTGCGCACTGCAGTGAGCAAGAATCCGGCCACGACCGCCAGCGTGAAGCCGAAGAGCATCTCGTGGCCGTGCCACCACATCGGCAGCAGGGCGCCGCTGCCGGTCAGCTTCCCGCGGCGCACGAGCTCCATCCACCAGGGCACGAAGATCAGCGCATGCAGCGCGGCGGCCAGAAAGAAGGGGCGGAAGCCTTGCGCCAGCCAGTGCGGGGACCGGCGCATGCGCGGCGTGTCCGCGGGCTCGCCGAGAATCGGCAGACTGGGCCCCGGAGCCATGACGGAGGATCCGGTCGCCCGGAATTACTCCTGCGCCGGTTGCGGCCCTGGCTGACCGTCGAGGGTGATCTGCCGCTCGGCTTCGACTGTCCAGGTTTTGGCGCCTTCCTCGACTTTGATGAAGCAATCCATCGGCGGGGCCTCGAGCACTTGGGTCTCGCCCGTGGTGGGCCAGAAAATTTCCAGGCGCAGCAATTTCTCCGCCTGACCTAGGCCCAACTCCGTCTGCACCGAGTTGCAGCCGAAGGAGGCGCCGCTGCCGCAGGTGGCGTAGATGCGGCGCTCGACGCCGTTCTCGAGCGTGACGGCAGTCAGCGTGGCGCCGATCGCAAAGCGATCCGAGCGATTGCCGCGCAGGCGGACCGTGAGCCAGTGGTTCTCCGGCGGCGCGCCTTCGTTGCGGTAGAGCGCGTTGTAGTAGCGATCGTCGATGTACCAGCCGCCGAGCTGGCTGTAGAGGTCGATGTCGCCGTCGTTGTCCAAGTCCCCGAAGGCCACCGCGTGGCCCTTTTGGAAGTGGCCCAGGCCGCTGGCGACCGTGGCGTCGGCGAACTTGGCGCCGCCCTGGTTCATCCACAGCATGTTGGGCAGGAACACTTCGTAGGCGGGCGCGCCCGTGGCCAGGTAGAAGTCCATCCAGCCGTCGTTGTCCACGTCGCAGATGTTCGCGCCCATGACCGACACGGAGCGAAATAGTCCGTACTCCTCGGTGACGTCGCGGTAGCCGCCCTTCGTGTCGTTGAGCCAGAAGCGGCAGGTCTCGTCCGTCACGCCTTCGCCGAAGAGCGAGCCGGCGGTGCCGTCGCAGCTGCCGCCCATGCCGCCCAGAGGATAGGAGGCGGCGAAAATGTCCAGCCAGCCGTCGTTGTTGGCGTCGAAGAACCAGGACTGGAAGGTGCGCTGCTTGCGCGGATTGTCGGAGCCCTGCTGGTGCACCCCGAGTTTGGGCGCGACGTCCACGAAGGTGCCGTTGCCCTGGTTCTGGTACAGGCGGTTCTCCTCGCCGAAGTTGGAGACGTACAGATCCCAGTCGCCGTCGCGATCGTAGTCGCCCCAGCTGACGCCGCGGGTGAAGCGCTCGTTGGTGACCCCGGCTTCCTTCGCCACGTCGGTGAAGGTGCCGTCGCCGTCGTTGCGGAAGAGTTGGCTGGGCGCCCAGTGATCCGGGCGCAGACGCTCGTTGCCGACGTAGAGGTCGATGTCGCCGTCCTTGTCGTAGTCGCACCAGGCGGCCGCCAGGCAGGGCCAGGCCGGCTGCAGGAGACCGGCCTGTTTGGTCACGTCCTCGAAGGTGCCGTCGCCCTTGTTGCGCAGCAGCGCGTTTTCGAACAGGCCCTTGTCGCCCAGCCAGGCGCCGCGCGGCACGAAGAGATCCATCCAGCCGTCGTTGTCGTAGTCGCCCTGGATCACGCTCAGGCCGCCCTTCTGCCCCACCAGTCCGGCGCGCTCGGTCCAGTCCGTGAAGGTGCCGTCGCCGTTGTTGTGGTAATAGATCATGTTGGTGTCGTTGCGGATGCAGGTCGTCACCAGGTCCAGGAAGCCGTCGTTGTCAAAGTCGTCCATGATCGCGCCGCCGGAGACGTTGAAGTCGTTGACCTTCAGCGCGGCCCCGATGTTGGTGAAACGCGGCGCCGCCACGGCCGGCGTGTAGACCGACTCCGGCAGGCGGTATTCCGGCGGCACGCCCTCGGGGAAGGTGCCTTGCGCCATGTGGGCGACGTTCAGCAGATAGCGGGCGCCCGGATTCTTGGGGTCCAGTTCGATCAACTGCATGAACCAGTCCTGAGCCTTGCGCGCTCCGGAAGGGTCGGCCCAAATGCCGCCGCCCTTGAGCGGAAAGATGCAGGATTCAGGATTGACCATGCCGATGCAGTGATCGATCTCGCCGGCGCGCAGGTTGGAGACGCCCAGCCAGCGCAGGATTTCCTTTTTCTTCTCGAGATAGAGGCCGGCCTTCGCGCCCTCGACCATTCCCTTGTTCGCCTCGAGTCGCGCCAGCGCCTGCTCGAATTCGGCGATGGAATCGTGGCGCCTGCCGACGCGCAGATAGTAGTCGCCGAGGCGCACGTGAACGATGAATGCTTCTTTGGCGTGGTCCTTGCTGGCCGCGAGGCGGTCGGCGTACTCCGACGCCCAAGCAAGAAACTCGGCGCTCGGCTCGTAGAGCTCCGAGCCGTTGCGCCAGAAGGAAAGGCGCTTGATCGTGTCGTTGCCGTAGTGGACTTCCGCCGAGGGCGCGCGCAAGAAGGCGACTCCGGCCGCCAGGACGACGGCCGCTCCGGCGAACCAGGGCCGGCGCAAGCGAGGCAGGAAACTCGCTGCCGCTGCGGCCAGCGCCAGCATCGCGAGCGCGTTCAGCGCCAGACTGATCCGCGCCATCAGCGCGGCGTCGTAGGGCGACTCGGCGTAGATGTGGAACAGGTTGAAATACGTGTCCAAGGGGATCACGCACAGCACCGCAATTCCAACGCCAAGGATCAAGGGGAGGAGTCTGCGCAAGCGATCGATAATTTTAGTCCGGCTTGGCCCCCTCCTCAATCACTTCCGGCTATTCGGGCAATATCTGCTTCAATAGCTGGCCGGCGACGTCCGTGAGGCGGAAATCACGCCCCATGAAGCGATAAGTCAGTTGCTCGTGATCCACCCCGAGCAGGTGCAGGATGCTGGCATGGAGGTCGTTGGCGGTCGTGGCAGGGCCTAGCACGTGATAGCCCAGCTCATCGGTCTCACCCAGGCTCACGCCGGGTTTGAAACCGCCGCCGGCCACCCACAGCGTGAAACAGTGAGGGTGATGGTCGCGTCCCAGGTATTGAGAGCCGTTGCGTTCCTCGTTCATGGGTGTGCGCCCGAACTCCCCGGTCCAGAGCACGATCGTCTCATCCAGGAGGCCGCGCTCCTTCAGATCGCTCACGAGGGCGGCGCAGGCGCGCTCCGTCTGGCGGCAACGCTCGGGAAGGGAAGTGATGATGTCGTCCCCCGGGCTGGTGCCGTGGCTATCCCAGCCCCAGTGGTGGAGTTGCACCACCCGCACACCGCGCTCGCTGAGGCGGCGGGCCAGCAGAGCGTTGTTGGCGAAGGAGGCCTCGCCGGGTTTGGCGCCGTACCGGTCCAGCGTTTCCTGCGACTCGTTCGCAAGGTCCGCCAACTCCGGCACCGAGGCCTGCATGCGCCAGGCGAGTTCGTACTGCTCGATGCGGGTCTGGGTCTCGGGGTCGCCGTGGCGGGCGGCGTTTTCCTGGTTGAGGGCGCGCAGTGCGTCCAGCGAACGCCGGCGGGAGGCGGGCTCCATGCCGGGAGGATTGGCGAGATGCAGCACCGGGTCGCCCTGGCTGCGGAAGCGCACCCCCTGATGCAGGCTGGGCAGGAAGCCCGGGCCCCACAAGGAGGCGCCGCCATCGGGCGCGTAGGGGCCGGAAGTCAGAACGACGAAGGCCGGCAAGTCGCGATTCTCGGTGCCCAATCCGTAGGACAGCCAGGCGCCCATGCTGGGCCGGCCCGGCAGGCCGTGGCCGGTGAAGAGATGGATCTGCGCCGGCGCGTGGTTGAATTGCTCGGTCTTCATGCTGTGCACGAAGGTCAGATCGTCGGCGATCTTCGCCGTCTCCGGCAGCAGTTCTGACATCCAGGCGCCGCTCTGGCCGCGGCGCTCGAACTTGTAAGGCGAGCCGAGCATTTTCGGATGACCCTTGATGAAGGCGAAGCGCTCGTTCTTCAACAATGCGTCGGGGCAGGGCTGCAGGTGATGCTTGACCAACTCCGGCTTGGGCGTGAAGAGGTCCAACTGCGACGGCGCGCCCGCCATGTGCAGCACGATCAGGCGCTTGGCGCGGCCGAAGGAGCGCGGCGGACGGGCGCGGCGCGCCAGCCAAGGCGCGGCGGCGGCGCCGGCCAGGCCGGCCGCGCAGTGCTGCAGGAAGCGGCGGCGTTCCATCATCCTTTGCTCAGGGTCTCGTCGAGGTTGAGCAGCACGCTGGCGACCAGAGTCCACGCCGATTCCTCGGTCGTGGCGGCGCGCTCGGCGGCGAGGAGTTCGCGCAGAATCGTCAATTCCGCCTCGGCCGGCCAGCGCGCGGTGCACAGGCGGAAGCCTTGGCGCAGGCGCTCATCCTCGTGCGCTGCCGGCAGGGCCACCAGGCGCCGGCCGAATGCAGCCGCGGCCTCGACGAAGGCGGGATCGTTGAGCAGGGCGAGGGCCTGCAGCGGCGTGTTGGAGCGCGGCCGGCGCGCGCAGGTGAATTCGCGGCTCGGCGCGTCGAA
>CAYVPL010000185.1:0-5472 GCA_964453755.1 uncultured Planctomycetales bacterium | reverse complement strand
GCTCGCGGCCGGGCCGATGCAGATCGCCTCGTCGGCGACGTCCAGCCAAGTGCCGCCGCGGTCGGCCTCGGAGTAGACGGCCACCGCTTCGATCCCCATCTCGTGCGCGGCACGGATGATGCGCAGGGCGATCTCCCCGCGATTCGCGACCAAGATCCGCCGGAACATCGCCTACTTGCGGATCTTGAACAGCGGCTGGTTGTACTCGACCGTCTCGCCGTCCTGCACCAGGACCTCGAGTATCGTGCCGCGGAACTCGGCCTTGATTTCGTTGAAGACCTTCATCGCTTCGATCAGGCAGATCACGGTCTCGGCCTGCACGGCGTCGCCGGCGTCCACGTAATTTTCGGATTCCGGATTGGGCCGGCGATAGAAGGTGCCGACCATGGGCGAGCGGAAGTAGTCCGCGGTGTCGGGAGCGGCTGCTGCCGCAACCGCGGGCGGCGGCGCGGCCGGAGCCGCCGCCGGAGCCGGCGCCAGCGCGGCCGGAGCCACGGTAACCACCGGGGCGGCGACGGGGGCAGCCTGCAGCTGACGAGACAGCCGGACTTCCACGTCGCCCTGGGCGAAGTGGAGTTCGGTCAGGCCGCCCTCCTTCATGAGGGCCAGGAGTTGCTCGACGAGTTTGAGGTCCAAGGTCTGCTCAGGTGCCGGGCAGGCGGGGTGTCCGCCGCGGCAAGCTCCTATTGTGCCGCCCACGGGCCCGATTTTCCGCCCGTCTTTCGCAGCAGCCGCACGGACTCCACGCAGATGCCGTGATCGAGGGCCTTGGTCATGTCGTAGAGGGTCAGCGCCGCGACCGACGCCCCCACCATGGCCTCCATCTCGACCCCGGTCCGGCCATGAACCGAGGCGCGGCAACGGACCCGCAGCCGCGGCTCACCGGGCAGCGGGGCGTCCACCTCGACCTGAATCGCGTCCAGGGCCAGCGGATGGCACAGCGGGATCAGGTCGGAGGTGCGTTTGGCGGCCTGGATCCCGGCAATGCGGGCCGGTTCGACGAGTCCGCCCTTGGGCAAGCGGCCGTCCAGGATCGCCTGGAAGGCGGCGGGCGGGAAGCGCAGCCAGGCCTCGGCCTCGGCCTCGCGCCGGCCGGCCTCCTTGCCGCCGACGTCCACCATGCGCGCCTCGCCGCCCGCACCCAGGTGGCTGAGCCCTGCCGCTTCCGGATTCGCCATGCCCCGCATGATAGGAACGTGCAAGGCGGTTGCGGCCGGAAGCCGATAGCCTAGATACAGAAACATGGGATCGCCCGTTCTCGCCCTGCTCCTCCTTGCCTGCTCGCCGTCCGCCGTCACCGCCGCCTGGCAGGAGCCGGACAGCGCCTGGCGCGCCGGTTACGAAGCGGCGGCCAGCCTTGCCCCGGCCGAAGTCCTGGCGCGCGCCGACGCCGCCGGCGCCGACGCCGAGGACGCGGACTTTCCGGCCGCGACCGAGCTGCTGAAGTCCGCGCAAGGCGCGCAATTGTTATATCTGGTGCGCTTCCTCAGCTTCGACGCCGAGAGCGCCGGCTCGGCCCAACTGGCCCGCCTGCTGGACCCGGCGCAGCCGGAACTCGCCCTCGCGGTGCTCAGCACGCTGGCGCGCGCGCGCGGCCAGGACGCGACCGAAGCGCAGCGGGAGCTCGGCGCCTGGCTCTTGGAGCATCCGGCGGATCAGTCGCCGCAATTGTGGATCGAGGGCCAGCTGGCGCTGTTCCGCTTCGGCGACGCCACGTACCGCAGCGCTGCGCTGCGCAATCTGCGCGGCCTGCTCGGCAGCGAGAACGCGCAGTTGCAGCGCAGCGGCGTGCTGGCGCTGGGCCGCGCCGGCGTGATTCTCGAGAGCCGTGAGACTGCCTTGCTCGCGACGATGGCCGAGGGCCTCGACGCGGATGCCGTGCTGGCCCGCACGCTGCTGGATCGCCAGGCGGATCAGGAGCGGCACCGCCAGAAGGAAGAGGCGCTGCTGCGGCTGGTCGAGGAGAAGCCGGCCGGCACCGCGCCGAACGATCCCGCGGTGGCCGCGCTGGGCCGCCTGGCCGACGTGATGCGGATGATCGAAATCCAGCACATGGAGGGCGGGAAGTACACGCGCGACGAAATGATCGAGGCGGCGGCGGACGGGATGTTCGGCCGGCTCGATCCCTACTCGGACTACCTCGGCTCGGAGGAGGTCGCCGACTTCAAGTTCGAGATGGATCCGCAGTACGGAGGCATCGGCGCCTACGTCAACACCATCAACGGCGTGTTCACCATCGTGCGGCCGATCTACAGCGGCCCCGCCTACCGCGCCGGCCTCCTGTCCGACGACAAGGTGCTGGAAGTGGACGGCTGGTCCACCGCCGAGCAGCCGAACGACGAAATCATCCGCCGCCTCAAGGGCAAGCCGGGCACCACCGTCAAACTGAAACTCTTCCGCGTCGGCTGGAACGAGCCGCGCGAATTCACGGTGGACCGCGAGCGCATCGAGGTGCCGATCCTGGAGCAGGAAATGCTGCCGGGGCGCGTGCTCTACCTGGAGTTGATCAGCTTCGGCGCCGACAGCGCGCCGGAAATCGAGCGCGCCATCCGCGACGCCCAGAAGGAAGCGCCGCTGGCCGGCGTGGTGCTCGATCTGCGCAACAATCCGGGCGGCTACCTGGAGTCCGCGGTGGACATCAGCAACGTCTTCCTGCCGCGCGAAAAACTGGTGGTGTCCACCAAGTCGCGCACCGAGCCGGAGGAGCGCCGCTTCACCGAGAACGCCGCGCTGGTGCCCGAGGAACTGCCGCTGGTGGTGCTGGTCAACGACCTGAGCGCTTCGGCCTCCGAAATCGTCGCCGGCGCCCTGCAGCAGCACGGCCGGGCGCAGTTGGTCGGCGAGCGCACGGTGGGCAAGGGCTCCGTGCAGCAGCTGTTCCGCGTTCCCGGCACGCAGGACGAACCCTTCCAGGATCAGAACCGCAATCGCACACGGGACGACTGGGAGACCTACACCGACGTCAACGGCAACGGCAAGTTCGACTACGCGCCGCTGGTGAAGTTGACGATCGCCTACTACTACCTGCCGGACGGCAACAGCATTCACACGCTCCGCGATCACGACGGGCGCGTCACCCAGCCGGGCGGCGTCAGCCCCGACCATCTGGTGCGCTTCCCGGATCTGGACTACGCCACGCTCCGCGAGTTGGACCGGCTGCTGGGCCTCGACGCCTTCCGCAACTACGCGCGCCAGGTCTACGAGGCCGATCCCGCGCGAGCGATCCGGCTGGCCGAGTTCGACGACCGCAGCACGGAGGCCTACGCCGGGTGGAGCGAGTTCTACGCCGGCCTCGGCACCTCGCTCGAAGAGCAAGAGGTGCGGCGCTGGGTGCGCCGCTCGCTGCGCGGCATCGTCAGCGACGCGCGCGGCAAGGTCTTCCCGGGCGGCGGATTCTTCGGCGACTTCCAGGAGGATCCGCAGTTGCAGCAGGGCATCCGGCTGATTCTGGAGAAGGCGGGGAAGCTGGCTTCGGAGTTCCCGGAGTACCGGGGGCTGGCGCTGGCGCCGGCTGCGGAGGATGCGAAGACGGGTGCCGTGCTCGACGGCGGACGGTAGAAGGTCAGGCCGAAGTCAGAACTGCGACGAGTCCATTGCGGCCGCCGCGCGCGCCTTCGCGCCGGTGGCTGAAGCAGCGCTCGTCGCCCACCGTGTCCACGCCGCAGTCGCGGATCTGCGCGGGCTCGAGCCCGGCGGCCGTGAGTTCGGCGGCGCACCAGATGCCGACGTCGGCGTAGAGTCGGCCGCTGCGCCGCTGCAGGGCCGCAGGGGGTGCGATGGCTGAGAACTCCGGGCCGACTTCGTAACGGCTGCCGCGCGCGCACGGCGAGATCCAGGCTTGCACGCGGGCTCCGGCCTCGGCTCCCTCCTGCATCCGCAGGAGGCCTTCGGGCAGGATGCCGGCGACGAGGCCGCGCCAGCCGGCGTGCAGGAGTCCGATGCGCGGGCGGCGCCCGCCCCGATGCAGGAGCACCGCGGCGCAGTCGGCGACCGGCAGATAGAGCGGCAGGCCCGGTGTGCCCGTGACGAGGCCGTCGCAGGCGGGCAGAACGTCGGCGGGATCCAGGGCGCCGCGGCCGCGCTCGGCCTCGCCGACGACGCGCACCACTGCGCCGTGCACCAGGCTGCCGCAGACCCAATCGCCGGGGCGCACTCCCAGCCATTCGGACCAGGCGGCGCGGGCTGCCAGCGCGGAGTTCCGATCGCGGTCGCCCGAGAGGGAAAGATTGCCGGCGCCGTCTTCCGGGCTGCGCGCGGCGAAGATCTGCCGCGACTCGCCGGCCGCGAAATCGCCGGCGCTGAAGCCCAGCAGGCCGGCGTGGCGCACCACCTCGGCGCTCATTCCTGGCGGGCGGGCGACGGATCCTGCATCACGGGCCGCAGGAACTCGCCGTAGAGCACGAGACCGATGGCGACGACGGGCACCGAGACCAGCACGCCGAAGAATCCGCCGAGCACGCCGCCGAAGAGCATGGCAAGCACGACGGCGAAGTCAGAGAGGCCGAGGCCGCGGCCGACGATGCGCGGCAGCAGCACGTAGCCCTCGAGCAATTCGAGGCTCACGCTGAGCGCAGCGGCGGCGCCGACGCCCGTCAGTCCCCCGCCGGTGCGGCCGCCGTCGATCAGGCCGACCAGCGCCACCGCGACGAAGGCGATCAGCGGGCCGACCACGGGCAGCACCGAGAACAGGCCCAGCAGCACGGCCAGGGTGTACGCGCCGGGAAACCCGAGCGCGAAGAGGACGGCGTAGGCGATGAGCCCTTTGGTCAGCGCGACGATGAAGCGCGCGCGCAGAAAGGAGCACAGGATGTCCTCGATGCGCGGCAGCAGGCGGTCGAAGCGCGCGTGCCAGCCTCCGGGCAGCTCCGCGCGCAGGCGGGGCAGCCAGGGACCGCCGGCCAGCAGGTAGAAGAGAAAGATCGGCATCAGCACCATCATCGAAATGATGCCGAAGATGCCGCCGAAGAAGCCCATCAGCCACTGGGACGCGCCGAACAGAATTTTGGCCGCGTCGTCGGCGCGCTCGAGCGCCTTTTCCTTGCTGAACCCGAGGCCTTCGAGCCGCGTCCGCCAGTCATCGGGCAGGCGTTCGGCCAGGGAGGTCAGCACGTTCTCGACCCAGGCGCGCAAGGCCTCGAAGTCGGCCTGCGTGATGAAATGGCCGAGACGGCCGAGGTCGGCGCCGGTCGGCAGCAGGATCAGGATCGGGCCGACCACCGTGATCAGCGCGCACAGCATCGCGGCGAGGGTGGCGCCGAGCGCCTTGCTCATACGGCCGTGCAGCGGCATCCACAACAGCATCAGCAGGTAGGCCGCGAACAGCGGCACCATGACCGCGCTCAGCAGGCTGATCAGCCACAGCGCGACGAGAACGATCGCCAGCCGCAGCGCGCTCTTCAGAGTCAAGCGCCTTCCTTCACCGGACCGCGCCGCGTCCCATCGCGCAGCGCCTCAGGCTCGGCGAAGGCCGGC
>CAYVPL010000184.1:0-5609 GCA_964453755.1 uncultured Planctomycetales bacterium | reverse complement strand
AGACCGCCTTCGTTTTGGTGCAGTAGTTGATTTTATTTACGTTCACGTTTACATTTTTGGTTACCATTTTCCTGCGTTTAATATAGCCGATAGTGCTATTACCGTGGGAGCTGCCCTTTTGCTTTTAGAAAGTTATGTGAGGAAAAAAGAATGACCCTATCTACCCGTCTCGTCACCATTAGCCTTGTCTCCAGTTGTATATTACTCCACGGATGCCACTCCGTTAAAAGAACCTTAGGCATAGAGCGTGATGCTCCGGATGAGTTTGCAGTAAACCCTTGCTCTCAACCCCTTGATATGCCACCCAACTTTTTTGTTCTCCCCGTCCCCCGACCTGGCACTCTCCCTCCTCAAGAGGTAAAAGCCATGCAAGCAAAAAAGGAAAAACTTCTTGGCGTAGGCGCTGCACCAGCACGGACCGCGCCGCAAGGGGCCGTTCATGGCGGTGAATTGCGCCGCGATTCCAGCCTCGCTGCTGGAGGCGGAGCTCTTCGGCCACGTCAAGGGATCGTTCACCGGCGCCCACCGCGACCGCGAGGGCTACGCCGCCGCCGCTGACCGCGGCACGCTCTTCTTGGACGAAATCGGCGAGATTCCGCTCGATCTGCAGTCCAAACTGCTGCGCTTCCTGCAGGACGGCGAAGTGCGCCCCGTCGGCAGCAACGTCACGCGCAAGGTGGACGCGCGCGTCATCGCCGCCACCAATCGTGATCTGGCCGCAGGCGTCAAAGACCGGCGCTTCCGCGAGGATCTCTACTACCGCATCGCGGTGATCACGCTGCAGCTGCCGCCGTTGCGCGAGCGTCGCGAGGATCTGCCGCACCTGATCCGCCACCTCCTGGCGCGCCAAGCCGCCGAGGGCATGCCAGCCGCCAGCATCCGCCCCGAAGCGATCGCCGCGCTGCAGCGCCATTCCTGGCCGGGCAACGTGCGCCAGCTGCAGAACGAACTGGTGCGCGCCGCAGCCTTCGCGCCCGCCGGCGAGATCGGGCTGGAGGAGCTGTCGCCGGAACTCCGCCACTAACGGATACTGGCCCAGACGGCTGCGGACAACGGACAGAAGAAAGGCGTAACCACGCCCGCAGACGGGCGTGGAAGAGGAAGACGGGGCGCAATGCGCGCCCTGCGCACCCCATGAGCGCCTTCATGCCTTCCTTCTGTCCGCATCCGGCCTGACTGACCACAAACTCAGCCCGGCCGAGCTGCTGCGCGGACGCTGGCCGAGTCTTTCTCTGTTCCGCTCTTCACCCGCTTTCTCTTCGGCCTCGGACCTCCAGCCGTCTGGGCCAGTATCCGCTAGCGGGCGCCTTCTGGCGTGATCGGCAGCATGAACTTCACGCCGAACGACGCCGCGTAGCACAGCACGGCCAGCACCACGACCACGACGATCATGTCAATCAGGAAGCGGCGATCCCAGCGGCGGCGCTCGGCGTACCAGTACTCGACTTCCTCGCGCTTGCGGAATTCGCCCTTCCATGGAAAGCGGTCGGCCTCAGCATGCTGGGCCGCCTCGGCGCGCAGGGTCTCCAATTGCTCCTCGAGGCGCGCGGCGCGGTAGCGCTCGAGCAACTCCTCTTTTCGCTTCTGGATCTCGCGCAGCGTGGTCATGTCAGAGCACCGTGGCGAGGCTGCGGATCGTGTACAGCACGATGACCACCGCGAGGCTGCCGACGAGCACGCCGAACAGCATCGCGAACAAGATCATCACCAGCCGCCCGGGTAGGCGGTTGAAGTAGGTTTTGGGCGGCGGCCCCAGGTCGCCGCGTTCGACCGCCTCGGCGTGCAGAATTTCGAAGGCCTGGCCGCGGATGCGCGGCTCCAGCAACTCCTTCACGCTGGCCGGGATTTCGGCGAACTCGGGGCGGTCGGCCACGCGCACTACCAGAGCGCCTCCTGGCGGAACTGCGCGGTCCGCGCCATCGCGACCGCGAGCGTGACGGACAACACCAAGCCGAGCAGGCCGGCCGCCAGCAGGATCAGCGGCACGTTGGGGAACCAGCTCTCGGTCGGCAGGGCCGGATCTTCGGCCACCGACAGGAAGGAGCTGCTGCGCATCAAGTACAGATCCAGTTCGGCCGCGCGATTGCGCTGATTGGACAGCGTGGCCTTGAGATTGCTCAGTTCGGCGGCGAAGTCGTCCAGCTTCAGCGCGTACTCCGGCAGCTTCTGGAAGGCTGTTTGCGCAGCGACCAGCAGTTCCGCGTACTTCGCCCGTTCGGCTTGCGTGCCGGTGAGTTTCAGATCCTGATCCACCAGGCGCCCTTCGAGTTGCTCGCGCAACGGATTCGGGCCGAACTCCTCCGAGCCGGCGATGCGCTCCTGCTGCGTGGTCAGCTCGCCGTTCATCAGGGCGATCATCGCGCGCTGATCCTGCACCAGCTGGTGATCCTCGCGGTAAAGCGAGAGCAGGCGGATCAACTCCGCCTCGGCCCCGCGAATCTGCATCTTCAGATTCTCGATCACCGGGTTGGTGACCTCAGAGCGTCCGCGCGCGATGAAATTGGCCGAGTCGCCGCCCGGCAGCAGAGCCAGCTGGCGCGCAATCTCTTCGCGCCCGGAGCGTAGCGCCACCAACTCGGCGTCGAGCTCGTCGATCTTCTGCGTGTAGGACTTGACCTGTCCGGCCAGCATGTCGAACTCGGTGCTGAAGTCCACCGTGCCCTGGCCGCGCAGGAATTCCTGGCGCTCCTGCTCGACCCGCCCGATCTCCCGCGTCGTGCTGGCGATGGCCGCCTCCAGCACGCCCGCGTTCTCGCGGATGCCGGCCTTGGTGGTCTCGTCCAGTTTGTCGCGGAAGGCCCGCAAGAACTCCTGGGCGATCCGCTGCGCCGTCGCCGGATCGGCGTCGTAGGCGGTGATCGTGATCAGGTTGTACTTGTCAATGTCGAAGTCCACCGCCTTGGCCAGCTGCGCGCTGCTGCGCCCCTCGATGGCCGCGGCCACGGACTGCCGCAGGTCCGCCGCGCGCAGCACGCCGAGCAGGGAGTCCTGCGCCTCGGTCACGCCGGTGGGCAGCTTCGGGCCGTCGGGCAGGTTGCCGGTCTCCGAGGTCAGCGACAGCATGTCGGCCCGCGTCGGCATGAAGCAGCGCGCCTGCGACCGGTAGAGCGGATCCAGGCGATCAGCCACGAACCATGCGGCGGCGAGCGCCATGCAGGTCACGATCACGACCACGTACAGCCTCTCGTAGAGAAGCTGGAGCGATCCTTTCTCCTGGTAACTCAAGGGCGTGTCACGCGGCTCGGCATCAGTTTAGCGGGCGGACTCGCGCCACGAGCGCCTCGGCCAAGCCCTGAATCCGCTGCCGGAAGGATATCTCGGAGAAACCCGCGGCGTGATCCCGGATGCGCTCCGAGTCGTAGCGCTCGGGCGCGAAGGCGCGCAGCGCTTCGATCAGGCAGTCGGCGCTCTGCTCGGCGAAGTGCTCGCCCGTGACGCCCGGCACGACGGTCTCCAGGCTGCCGCCGGCGCCGAAGGCCAGCACCGGCCGTCCGGCCGCCTGCGCCTCGACCGGCGCGATGCCGAAATCCTCCTCGGCGCTGAACAGGAAAGCCCGGCAGTCCGCCATCAGCGCGGGCAGCTCGGCGCTCGGGACGAAGCCGAGGAATTCGATCGTCGGCCCGGCCTGCGCGCGCAGTTTTTCCAGCATGGGCCCGCGTCCGGCCACCTTCAGCGGCAGCTTCAGGCGCGTGCAGGCGGCGATCAGGATGTCCACCCGCTTGTAGGAGTCGAGGCGCGACACCGTGAGGAAGGAGGCGCCGGGAGCGGCGCTGCGGCCGGCGTCGAGGAAGCTCTCGACCGCCACCGGCGGATAGACCACTTCGGCCGTGCGGCCGTAGAGCTCCTTGACCCGCCGCGCCGTGTAGCGCGAGTTGGCGACGTAGAGATCCGGCCGCCCGGAGGTGCGCAGATCCCACTCCCGGATGCGGGCCGTGAGGCGCCGCAGCACCGGCCGCAGCGGCGCCGGGTACGACGCGAGAAAATCCGCCTGCCGATCGTAGGCGAAGATCATCGGCCGGTGGATGTAACACAGGTGCGCCGCGCCCGTCGGCGCTTGCAGGCCCTTCATCCACGACACCGAGGAGGAGACGACGACGTCCACTTTCTCGCGGATGCGCAGCTTGTCCACCAGTCGCGGGTAATAAGGCAGCGGCCAGCGGTACTTGGACGCCGGCACGAGACCCTGCAGCCAGCTCGAACGAACGTCCCAGTCCGCGTAGGCCGGATTCTTTTCGGCCAGCAGGGTGTAGATCGGCGCCGTCGGCCAAATCTCGTGCAACTGCTCGAGCACGCGCTCCGCGCCGCCGTGGCGGATGAAGTCGTGAGCCAGTGCCACGCGCAGCGCGGTCATGCCCGGCTCCGGCGCGACTGCCGCCACAGGGAAATGCCGCGCGCGCGGCCGCGCCACGCCGGGCCGACGGCGCCGACGCCGAGCAGGTAGCGGTTCTGCCAGAAAGGCCGCAGCAGCGTACCGCCCAGGCCCCACAGCAGGCCGGGGCAGGGAAAATTGCCGGCGACGAAGGCGAACAGCAGATGACAAACGCGGCCCAGCGGACCGTAATGCTTCAACAACACGAAGGTCTCGTTGGCGGCGTTGTTGCGCACGGTGTCCGGCCGGAAGCGGTGCGTGTCGTCGGCGCGCGGCGCCTCGTGATGGTCGGCTTCGACTTCCGGGTCGAAGAGCAGGCGAAAGCCCTGCCGCTGCACGGCGAGGCACGCGTCGAGCTCGAAGCGGAAGCAGTCGCCGAGCAGAGCCCGCTCGAAGCCGCCGGCGGCGCGCAGCGGGGCCAGGCGCAAGCTCATGTTGGCGCCGCGGAAGTGATCCACTTCGACAAGGCGCTCGGTGTGGCGCGTGCTCTGGTCGAGAATCAGGCCTGGAAAAATGAGGCGGTTGCGGAAGCGCGCGCGGCGCGGGTCGGGAGCGCCGTTCACGATGTTGATGGCCGGGCCCGCGACGCCGCCGACGAGCGCGTCACGCTCGTAGTGGCGCGCCAGATTTTCGAGCCAGAAGGGGCGCGCGATCGCGTCATCGTCAAGAAAGCACCCGACGTCACCGCTGGCGGCCGCCAGCAGCGCGTTTTCCGCGACGACGATGCCGGGCTGGTCGAGCAACACAGGCTTCAGGTTCAGCCGCGGGTGGCGCGCGCTGAAATCGTTCACCACGCGCACGCCCTCCGGATCGAGATCGGGCCGCAGCGACACGAGAACTTCGTCGGGCGCGCGCGTCTGCACGGCGAGCGCCTCGAGATTGCGGCGCAGCAACTCCGGACGCTTCAGCGTGGGAACGAAAACCGAGAAGCGCAGCGGCGCGGCCGTCGTCGTGGCGGCGCTCATCCGACTGCCGCCTCTTCGAGCGCCTCCTGATACACGCGCACGTGGGCGCGGGCGCTGGCCTCCCACGTGAAGCGCGCGGCCCAGGCGCGGCCGTGGGCGGCGCGGCGCTCCCGCGCGGCGCCGGGCGCGAGCGCTTGCCGCAATCCGGCGGCGATGGATTCCGGATCGCGCGGGTCCACCAAGATGCCCGCGTCGCCGGCCACCTCCGGCAGCGAGCATGCGTCCGCCGCCACCACCGGCGCGCGGCAGGCCATGGCCTCGAGCACGGGATTGGG
>CAYVPL010000183.1:0-5632 GCA_964453755.1 uncultured Planctomycetales bacterium | reverse complement strand
ACGCGCACTCTCGAAGAGCGGCGCATGATCGGCGAGCGCGTCTACAACGCGAACTGCCTGGCCTGCCACCAAACCGACGGCAAAGGGATCACCGGCGCTTTCCCGCCCTTGGCCAAGTCCGATTACCTCATGGCTGACAAGGCTCGCGCCATCGCCACCGTGCTGCACGGTCTCGAAGGCCCCATCACCGTCAACGGCCAAGCCTTCAACAGCATCATGCCGAAGCTCCTGCTCACCGACGACGACGTCGCGAACGTGCTGACCTACGTGCGGAACTCGTGGGGCAACCAGGGCGACGTCGTGACTCTGGAAGAGGTGCGCGAAGCGCGCAGCCGGCTACACTAAAACCATGAAGCGTTTCCCGGGCGCCCTCCTGCTCCTGCTCGCGACCGCCTGCGGTCGCGCGGAGGAGCAGGCACGGGCGCCCGCGACGGCTCGGCCCGCCGCCGCCCCGGTCATTCCGGCAGAGGCCGAGCCCAGCGCCTTGGCGGAGATTCCTACCGGAAGTTGGCGCCCCTTCTTTCCGGGCAAGGACGAGCCGGAAGTTTACGAGGTGGCGCCATTTCGCCTGGAGGCGCACGCCGTCACCAACCGGCAGTTCCTCGCCTTCGTCAAGGCGAATCCCTCGTGGCGGCGCTCCCAGGCGCCCAGCCTGTTCGCGGACGAGCAGTATCTCGACCACTGGACCGACGATCTGACATTCCCCGACGGCGCGGCCGAGTCGCCCGTCACCAACGTGTCCTGGTACGCGGCCCGCGCCTACGCCGCCTGGATCGGCCGGCGCCTGCCGAGCATCGCCGAGTGGGAGCTGGCTGCAGCCGGCTCTGGCCCGCGAGCTTCCGAAGAAATCCTGGCTTGGTACTCGAACCCGTCGCCGCCTCTGCCGGAACCGGTGGGCAGCGGCATGCCGAACGATTTCGGCGCCAACGACTTGCACGGCCTGATCTGGGAATGGGTTGACAATTTCAACGATGCCTTGATCACGGGCGAGTCGCGCGCCGACTCCGGCCTGGAGCGAGACCTCTACTGCGGTTCCGGCTCCGTAGGCGCCGCCGACCCGAGCGACTACGCCTCCTTCATGCGCTACGCATTCCGCAGCAGCCTGAAGGCGAACTTCTGCGTCAAGAATCTGGGCTTCCGCTGCGCTCTCGACGGCGCGGGCGCGGAGCTGCCGCCGTGCTGCGCCGAAGAGGGCGAACTCGGCGCCGCGCCGCTCCCGGAGGACTCGCTGTGGCAGGTCGCCGCCGCCTGGCAGGATCAGGAAGGCCGCGCCTTCGCGCTGAGCGATCTGCGCGGCGAAATTGTCGTGACGACCATGATGTTCAGCACTTGCCAGTACGCGTGCCCGCGCACGCTGGCCGACCTGCAGGGCATCGAGTCGGCGCTGCCGCCCGACGCGCGCGCCCGCGTCCGCTGGCTGCTGGTCTCCTTCGACGCGGACCACGACTCGCCCGAAGTGTTGAAGGAGTTCGCCGCCAAGCACGCGCTGGATCCGGCGCGCTGGACCCTGCTGCACGGCGACGCCGCCGCCGTGCGCCTGTGGGCCGCCGCCTTGGGCGTGCGCTACAAGCCGACGCTCGAAGGCGGCTTCGCCCACTCCAATCTGATCACGGTGCTCGACCGCGAGGGCCGCGCCGCCGTCCGCTTCGAAGGCCTGGGCGTGGATCCGGTGCCGGCGGCGATGCGGATCTCCGAACTCGCCGCGCGCGACTAATCGGCGGGCACGACGCGCAGTTCGACGACGTGCAGCCCGGGGTTGGCGCTGTTGCGCAGCATCGTGACGCGCAGGTAACGGGCCGTCGTCGCCGGAAACTCGTGGCGGTAGCCGTCTTCGGTTGCCGGATCCTGGTTCGCGCTCGCGTCCACGAGCGCTTTCCAGCGCCGGCCGTCGTTCGAGGCCTCGATCCGGTATTGATAAGAACGTTCGCCGTCCCAGTAGGTCCAAAGGCAGAGGCCGGCAATCGGGCGCGCCTGCTGCAAGTCCACTTCCAACCATTGCGGCGCGCCCGCTGACGAATCCCAGTAGCGCTCCAAGTCCACACGTCCGTCCACCGCATTCTCCGGGGGATGCTGCGGCACGGAATTCGAAGCGCGGACGGGCCGATGGGTGGTCCAGTTGGCCTCGTAGTTGACGCGCCGGAATTCGCGGCGGAAGGGCGCGCCCTGCTGCTTCCCGGCGGCGTCCACGCAGCGGGCGGCCAGCAGGCCGGACGCTTCCAGGCACAAGGCCAAGTCGCCCGCGGGGCTCTCCGCGCCGTCGGCGAAGGAGTAGAGCACGGTCCAGTCCGCGCGCGGACTTGTCAGATGGACGAAGACCTGATCCGCAAATTCAACGTGTTCCTCCCAGGCGTTGCGGGGGCCGCTGGGCGCGAGGGCGCCGGCGACACGAGCAACGACCGGGTGACACGCGAAGGCGCGCGTGATCGGCGCGCCCAGCGGCGCCCCGGCTTGGTCTTGCGCCTGCGCGCGCAGGGTGGATTCGGCGTCGGGGTTGCCGGAGAAGTCGGATTGCAGCTTCCCGCCGAGCAGCGAGTTCCAGACGCGCGGCGCGATGCCGCCGCGGTGCCAGCCTTCGCGGCCGGGCTGGATGCCGGCGGCAGCGCCGAGCAGTTCCGGCGCCACGACGCGCAGCGGCGAGCGCGCCGCGGCGAAAGCGCGGTCCGCGGCGGCGCGCCGGCGCAACAGGTCGGCGTCCTCACGGCGCTCGCGCGACCACGCGCGCTCGGCCATGATCGGCAGGCGCGGACGCAGCGCCGGCAACTCCATCTCCGGCGCCATCTCCCAAGAGCAGAAGAGCGCGCCGAGCAGTTGCGGCGAGAGCTCGAGCTGAATCGGCGCGAAGGAGGGCGCGTGCGGCACGAAATGCTCCCAGCGCCCGGGATTCCAGCGCAGGGTCTCGGCGTCCGTGAAGCGCGGCCCGGGCGTGACGTAGAGCGGCTTCCACGAGGCGTTGATCAACGGGTAGCCGGCCGCGAGCAGATTCTGCGGCGTCTCGTACATGGTCTCCCAGGCGATCATCGTCAGCCCGTCGCGAGGAATCGGCGCGTGGCCGGCTCCGGCGCGGAAGGATTCCCACATCAGGGTCTGCAGTCCGCGCGCGCGCACCAGCGCATGGACGCGGCGCAGGCCGTCGAGGAACAGGTCGTGCACGTCCGTGCTGCCCAGCGCGGCCAGCGCCGGCGCCGTTTCCGGCGCCAGATGAATGCGGCCCAGCCAAGCCTCGTCGCCGCCGACGTGGAAATAGGGAGAGGTTTCGAACACCCCGGCGATCTCGCCGATCAGCGCGTCGTACGCCGCGTAAGCGGCGGGCTTGCCGAGATTGATCACCCCAAGGTCCACCATCTCGCCGGTGGCCGGATCCACCGCGTCGAAGAGTTCCGGCATGGCGCGGCGCATCGCCGTCGAGTGGCCGGGAAACTCCAACTCGGGGATCAGCGTCACGCCGCGGGCTTCGGCGTAGCTCACGAGTTGGCAGAGTTCGGCGATCGGGTAGCTGCGCCCCGGCGTGGCCAGGCGCGGGTAACGCGCGCTGCCGAAGGTGAAGGACTGGTCGTCGGTGAGATGCAGCACCAGCCAGCGCAGCCGGTAGAAGCTGCACAGGTCCACGATGGCGCGCAGATCTTCGATCGGATGGAACTGGCGCGCCACGTCCACCAGCAGGCCGCGCCAAGCCAGAGCGGGCTCGTCCGTCACGAGCATGCGCGGCAGCACCACGCCGGCCTCCGTGCGCTCGGCGAGTTGCAGCAGAGCCGACGCCGCCCAGGCGAGCGCGCGCGGACTGTTGCCGCGCAGCAGGATTTCCGCGCCGCGCGTGTCGAGGACGAAGGCTTCTTCGCCGCCGTCGGCGCCGAGCTCCATGCGGATGCCCGCGGCGCCGCGCTCCGCATCCGCCGTGATCGTCGGCCGCGCGCCCAGCAGGTTGACGAGGCGGTCGGCCAGCGCCGTCGCCGGGCCGGGATCCACGCCCGCGGCCAGGCCGATTCTCACTTCTGAACTCAGGACCGTCCATCCGACCTCGACGCGCAACTGCTGCGGCGCCGGCAGCAGCGCGGGCTCGAGCGCTGCGCGGATCGCGGCCGTGAAGACGTCGGCCAGGAGCTCGTTGCCCGCAGGCAGCATGTGGATGCCGTCGTAGGTGAGGATTCCGGACGCCGCCGGCTTGCCGATCGGCTCAGCCAGCCGCTGCAACACGGCGCTGCGCAGATCGGCGAGGTGCGCGCCGCTTTCTTCCGCCACTCGCCGCGCCGCCGCCGCGTAGTCCGCGATCGCCGCGTCATGCGCGTTGCGGCCCGGCGGCAACTCGCCGGCCAGCGCCGGAGTTCCCAGCACGACGTGCGCGCCAGCGGCGTGGCAGGCGTCCACGATGCGGCGCAGATTGTCAGCGTAGCCTTCCAACCCGGGCGCGCGTTCCTGCATCAGATCGTTGATGCCGAGGAAGATGACGCACACCGTGGGACGGTCCGTCTCCAGAACTTCGCCCAGGGCCGGCTGCGCGTCGCCCCACTGCTCGGCGCCGTCGAGAATGTCGGAGGCGATGCCGCCGTTGAGGCCGCGATTGATCGTCACGGGGCCGCCGAGACGCTCGGCCACGAGAGGCAGATAGCCGCCCTGATCGGTGATCGAGTCGCCCAAGAACGTGATGCGCTCGCCCGGACGCGCATCCTGCGCCGCCGCGAAGGCCAGCAGCAGCGCGCAAATCATTTGCCGCGCTGCAATTCGATCTCGTTGAAGCCGACGCCTTCGGCGCCGTTCGTGCCGGGCGTGCGCGCGAGCACCCGGATTTCGATGCTGCGGAGGGTCTTCGGCGGCAGCGGGATCACCGTCTTGCGATCCGCCTCCGGATTCACGTCCGCCGTGAAGCCCCGCTTCTCGCCGTTGAGCAGCACCTCGACGCGCGTGATGCGGCCCGTGTGCTCCGGACTCTGATGGCGGAAGTCATAGTGCTGGCTCAGCACGAGGCGTTCGGCCTTGACCGAACGCTGCAACTCGAGCCGCAGCCAGGGAAGCGGATCCGTGTCGAGGCTGCGCCAGCCGGTGCCTTGGAATCCATCCGCGGCGCGCGCGGCGGAGTAGGAAGCGTCTTCCGGCTGACTCGAAGCGGTGGCGGCGCAGCGATCGGTCGGCAGCAGATTGCGCGCCGCATCGTGCGCGTAGGCCAGGCGCACGGGATCGGCGACGTCGAGAAAGTCGGCCGTCTTGGCGCGCGAGTACAGAGTGACGCGCGCGTCCGGGTCGCCAGCGTCGGCGCCGGGCGGCAGCAGATCCACCTCGGCTTCGAAGCTCCAGGTGCCCGCGCGATCGGGCGCGATCGGCAGGCCCCGGTCGCCGGCCGCCGCGCCCAACGCCTGGCGCTCGCCGAAGGGCGGCGTGGCGAAGTAGCGCACTTCGAGCACGCGCAGGCCGCCGCCTTCCTCCTCGGGCCAGGAATAGTCTTTGACGACTCCCGCCGCATAGCCGCCGATCCACAAGCCGGCCGGCGCGCGCGCGCTGAGGCGTAGGTCCACGTCGCCCTCGAAGCTGGTCGCGGCCGGCGCCGCGGCAGCTCCTTCCGGCGCAGCCGGCGTCACGGCCGCGCGCCCGCCGGAAGTGGCGCGCGCCAGGAACAGCAGCGCGAAGCACGTGTTCGGCTGAT
>CAYVPL010000182.1:0-5634 GCA_964453755.1 uncultured Planctomycetales bacterium | reverse complement strand
CCGCGATCGGCACCGTCTTCACGACGCACGCCATCGTGCTCGGCCGCGCCATCGCCAGCAACGGCGTGCCGCCGCTCGACGGTTTGGGCGGCCTGGCGCCGGAGAAGGTCGCGGAGAATTTCGGCGTGCGCGCCAAGCATTCGCTGGAGTCGGTGGCCGCGCGCGAGGCGGACGTCTTCACCACCGTGAGCGCGCTCACCGCCGACGAAGCCGAGGCGCTGCTCGGACGCCGCGCCGATCCGGTGACCCCCAACGGCATCGACCTGTCCGTGATGGACGCGCTGGCGCTCGGCACCGATCCGGAAGCCGCGCGGGCCGCGATCGTGCGCGTGGCGGAAAAATTCCTGGGCGCGCCGATCGGCGACGCCGCGCTGGCGGCCATTTCCGGCCGCTACGAGTTTCACAACAAGGGCATCGACCTGCTGCTCGACGCCGCGCACGAGTTGCGCGGCCGCCCGGGCCGGCCGTTGATTCTCTTCGTGCTGGTGCCCGCGGGCGCCACCGGCCTGCGCCGCTGGCTGCGCGATCGCCTGCACCACGGCGCGCCCTCCACCGGCGGTCCGGACGGCCACTGCACGCACCGCCTCAACGATCCCGACGGCGATCCGGTGCTGCGCCGCCTGCGCGAACTGAAAGTGGACAACGCGCCCGCCGACCGCCTGCGCGTGATCCAGGTGCCCATCTACCTGAGCCAGGACGACGAGCTCTTCGGACTGCCCTACGAGGCGGTGCTGAGCGGCTTCGACTTCACCTGCTTCCCCTCCTTCTACGAGCCCTGGGGTTACACGCCGGTCGAAAGTCTCGCCCGCGGCGTGCCGACGATCACGTCCGACTGGGCCGGCTTCGGCCGTTGGCTGGCGGATCACAAATTGTGCGAGGAAGGCGTGGCGCACGTGCTCGTGCGCGAAGGCCGCAACGATGCTGCCGCCCAAGCCGAGCTGGCGCAGTTGCTCGAGCGTTTCGTCGCCCTGCCGCGCAGTCCGGTGCGCAGCGCGCGCTGCCGCGCGGTGGCGGATCAAACGTCCTGGCAGCGCCTGCTGCCGCTGCAGGAAGAAGCCCTCGGCCGCGCGAGCGCGCAGGCCCTCGCCCGCGCCGGAGCGCCGAAGGCGCCGCGACGCCTCAAGCGCCTGCCGCTCGCCGGCTCCGCCGCGGCGCGCACCGGTCCGCGCCTCGAGCGCCTGGAGGTCACCGCCAACCTCGCCGACGAGGCCGAAGACCTGCGCGAGCTCGCGCGCGACTTCTGGTGGACATGGCATCCCGAGGCCGAGCAGCTCTTCGCCGGCCTCGATCCGGAATTGTGGGCCGCCGTCGGCCATCACCCGCTGCGCCTGCTGGCGCAGCTCGATCCGCAGCGGCTGCGCGACGCACTGGCGCGCGATCCCGGGTTCGGCGAGCGGGCCGCCAAGCTGCTCGAGCAGCGCGCCCGCGAGCTGGCGGCGCCGGTGCCGAAGGCGACGGCTGCGCAACTCGATGCGCGGCATCCGGTGGCCTACTTCAGCGCCGAATTCGCGCTGCACGAGTCCTTGCCGGTCTACAGCGGCGGCCTCGGCGTGCTCGCCGGCGACCATCTGAAGTCCGCCAGCGATCTGAACCTGCCGCTGGTCGGCATCGGCCTCATGTACGGGCGCGGCTATCTGCGCCAGCGCCTCTCGCCGACCGGAGAGCAGATCCCGGTGGAGGTCGTGCACGATCCGCGCACGCTCGCCGTCGAGGCGGTGCTCGACGCGGAGGGCAAGCCTCTCGAATTCGCGCTGCCGCTGCCCGGCAACGAAGTGCTGGTGCGCGCCTGGCGCGCGCGCGTCGGCCGCACGGAGCTCTACCTGCTCGACACCGACCATCCGGCCAACGAGCCGGACGAGCGGCAGATCACGCAGCAGCTCTACGGCGGCGACCACGAAATGCGCTTGCGGCAGGAAATCGTGCTGGGCCGCGGCGGCGTGCGCCTGTTGCGCGCGCTGGGCCTCGAGCCGGCCGTGTTTCACCTCAACGAAGGCCACGCGGCCTTCGTCAGCCTCGAGCGCCTGCGCTTGCTGCTGCCGGAGCAAGGCCTCAGTTTCGAAGAAGGCCGCCAAGCGGTCTCCGCGAACACGATCTTCACCACGCACACGCCGGTGCCCGCGGGGCACGACGCATTCGGGGAGGATCTGATGCGCAAGTACTTCGGCGACGCGCCCTCCTGGCTGGGCGTGAGCTGGGAGGAATTCCTCGCCCTCGGCCGCGCGCCGGGCGGCGACGGGCCCTTCAACATGACGTTCCTCGCCTGCCGGATGTCCGGCTGGCGCAACGGCGTCAGCGAACTGCACGGCGAAGTCTCGCGCGACCTGCTGCATCCGCTCTGGCCCGGCCGGCTGCGCGGCGAGGTGCCGGTCAAGCACGTGACCAACGGCGTGCACCTGGCCACCTGGGCCGCAGAGCCGGTGGCGAAGCTGCTGCGCGGGCCGGATCAATGTCACACGACGCCGGCCGACTACGCGCAACGCGCCCCGGGCCTGGATCTCGGCCAGCTCTGGCAGGCGCGCCAGGAGTGCCGCCGCAAGCTGCTGGGGCTGGCGCGGCGCAATCTCGAGCGCGCCTTCGTCGAACGCTCGGACAGCCCGCGGCTGCTGGAGAAGATTCTGCGCGGCCTCGACGAGGACGCGCTGCTGATCGGATTCGCGCGCCGCTTCGCGCCCTACAAGCGGGCGCATTTGCTGTTTCACGACCTCGAGCGTCTCGCCGCCCTGGTGGATCACCCGGGCCGGCCGGTGCGCTTCCTGTTCGCCGGCAAGGCGCATCCGCGCGACG
Organism: uncultured Planctomycetales bacterium; assembly: GCA_964453755.1. Lineage (GTDB taxonomy): Bacteria > Planctomycetota > UBA1135 > UBA1135 > UBA1135 > JAQBVK01. The sequence continues at coordinate 2,850 of CAYVPL010000182.1, read as the reverse complement.
TGCAGGGCCAGGAATACCTGAAGCGCGTGTTCGAAATCAGCCGCGATCCCCGCTTTGCCGGTCGCCTGTTCCTGCTCGAGAACTACGAGATGGATCTCGGCCGCGCGCTGACCGGCGGCGTAGACGTCTGGCTCAACACGCCCATCCGCAAGCTGGAAGCGAGCGGCACTTCGGGCATGAAAGCCGCCGCGAGCGGGGCGCTCAATTTGTCCATTCTGGACGGCTGGTGGAAGGAGGCCAGCGACGGCAAGCACGGCTGGGCGCTCGGCTCCACGCGCGTATACCGCGAGCAGAACCTGCAGGACGAACTCGACGCCACGGCGCTCTACCGGCTGCTCGAAGAAGAGGTCGGACCGCTCTTCTTCGCCCGCGACGCGCAAGGAGTGCCGCGCGGCTGGCTGGAGCGCGTGCGCCACGGCCTGGCGACGCTGCCGCCGGTCTATTCCACCGACCGCATGGTCGCGGAATACCGCGACCGCGCGTACCTGAAGTCGGCGGAGATCGCCCGCGGCATGAGCGCGAAGGGCTTCGCGGCGGCGCGAGCGCAGGCTGCGCGCATCGCCGAGTACCGGCGAGCCTTGCCGCAAGTGCGGGTGATCGCCGTGCATTCGGACGATCTGCGCGCCGTGAAGATCGGCGACGCCATTTCCGTGGAGGCCGAGGTGGATCTCGGCGCGCTCGCGCCGGAGCAGGTCGCCGTGGAACTCGTGCTCGGCCTGTCGGTGCAGAACAAGGCCGTGCCGCCGCTGCCGGTGGTCGTCGCGCTCGCGCCGGCCGGCCGCTCGGCTGGCGGCGCCAGCCTGTTCCGCGCGACCTGGAAGCCGGAACAGCCCGGATCCTGGGGCTACGGGGTGCGCGTGCGCGCCGAGCAGGGCGTGCCGTCCGATCTCGCATCGGCGGAACTCACGGTCTGGGCGTGAACGGCGCCGGTCAGGCCGCGCGTCGGCCGCGCCGCAACTCGCCCAGATCGTCAAAGAGCGAGTAGGCCACCGGCGTGACCAGCAGGGTGACGAGCAGGCAGAGGCTCTGGCCGCCGATCACCACCACCGCCACGGCGCGGCGCTCCTCCGCCCCCGGACCGCTGCCGAGCGCCAGCGGCAGCATGCCGGCCACGAGGGTGAGAGTCGTCATCAGAATCGGCCGCAGGCGGTCCCGGTTGCCTTGCAGGATCGCGGCCGAGCGCTCCATGCCGCGGCGGCGCAGCGCGTTCATGTGGTCGATCTGCAGAATGGCGTTCTTCTTGACCACGCCGAAGAGCACGACGAAGCCCAGCGTGCTGAAAATGTTGAGCGTGCCGCCCGTCCACCACAAGGCCAGCAAAGCGAATGGCACGGACAAGGGCAGAGACAGCAGAATGGTCAGCGGATGCGTGAGGCTCTCGAATTGCGAGGCCAGAATCAGGTACATGAAGACGATGGACAGCAGGAAGGCCCAGGCGAACTCGTCGAAGGTTCGCTCCAGCTCGCGGCTGCGTCCGGTGAGGCTGGTGGAGTAGCCCTGCGGCATGCCCAGATCCGCGGCCAGGCCCTGCAGCAAGTTGAGCTGGCCGCCCATCGCGAAACCGGGCGCGACGCCGCCGCGCACCGAGATGGTGCGCTGCCGGTCGATGCGGTCGATGCGCGACGCGCTGTCCACCGGATCCACGCGCGCGACGCTGGCCAGCTCCACGAGCGCGCCGCCGCGCCCCGGCAGCATGAAGCGCCCCAGCAATTCGGGCCGGTTGCGGTCCTCCTCCTGCAGGCGCAGGCTCACCGGATACTGTTCGTTGGTGGCGGGATCGAGAAAGCGCGAGACTTCCTCGTCGCCGCCGACCATCAGGCGCAGCGCCAGACCCAGGTCGGCGGCGGCGACGCCCAGGTCGGCGGCGCGGTCGCGGTCGATGCGCACTTTCAGCTCGGGCTTGTCGAGGCGCAGGCTCGTGTCGAGGCCGCGGAAGCCGCCGGCTTCGTTGGCGCGCGCGCGCAGCTCCTCGCCGTAGGTCATCAACTTTTCGAGCTCGGGGCCGCGCAGGAGCAGATTGACGTCGAATGGGCCGCCGCCGATGTTGAATGATGGATAATTGCGGACCTGCGCGCGCAGGCCGGGAAAGCGGCGCAGGCGGCGGTCCACTTCGTTCATGACGTCGGCCTGGCTGTAGTTGCCGCGGAAGGCGGCCAGCGGCTGGCCGGCGCGCAGCTCGCGCCAGAGCCGGCCCAGCGAAAAGATCCGCTCTTGGTGCGGCGCCAGACCCACGTGGATGGTGGCGGAGTTCACTTGCGTGCCGGTGAAGCCGCCCGAAGTGCTGAGCACGTCGCGCACGCCGCGGATCGAGCGCAATTCGCTTTCGACCGCCGCGAGCGCCGGCTCCATGGCCGCCACGCTGGCGCCTTCCGGGCCGGTGACGGAAACGCTGAACTCCGCTTCGTCCACGTCGGCCGGCGTGAATTCCTGGCCCACCTGGCCGAAGATCGGCACCGCAGCGAGCACGATGAGGCCGCCGGCGATCATCACGGCGGCGCGGTGGCGAAGCGAAAACCGGATCATGCCGGCGTAGCCGCGATCCAGCAGGGAGTAGAAACCGCGGCGCGAAGCGGCAGCCGCTCCGGCAGCCGCCGGCGCGCCCGGCTTCAACATCCGCGCCGACATCATCGGCGTCAGGCTGAAGGACACGAAAAGGCTGACCAGCAGCGCCGCCGCCGCCGTGATGCCGAATTGATAGAGGAAGCGGCCGGCCACGCTCGACATGAAGGCGACCGGCAGAAAAATCACCACCAGGCTCAGGGTGGTGGCGAGCACTGCCGGGCCGATCTCGGCGGTGGCCTCGCGCGCGGCCTGCATCGGCGGCATGCCCTTCTCCTCGACGAATCGGAA
>CAYVPL010000181.1:0-5677 GCA_964453755.1 uncultured Planctomycetales bacterium | reverse complement strand
GATCCTGCCGCGGCGCTGGAGGCTTACGACCCGCGCGCCGGCCACGGACCGTGGGATGCGCGCCACGCCGCGCATCTGCTGCGGCGCGCGCTCGGAGGCCCGCGGCCGGGCGAGGCCGAGAAATTCGGCGCCGCCGGACCGGATGAGACGCTGGCGCGCGTCTTCGCTCCCGCGGACGCCGCGCGCGAGCGCATCTGGTCCGACTCCGGCCGTGCGCTGGCGAGCGGCGGCGATCGCGGGCGCCTCGCGGCCTGGTGGCTGATGAAACTGGCGCAGGAGGAACGCGCGCCGGGCGCCCGTCTGACATTGTTCTGGCACGATCACTTCGCCTGCGCCCAGAGCAAGGTGGGGGATCTGGGCTTCCTGCTGCGCCAGCACGAGACCTTCGCCGCGCTGGGCGAGGGCGCCTTCGCGCCGCTGCTGCTGGCGCTGGCGCAGGATCCGGCGCTGCTACGCTTCCTCGACGGCGACGGCAACCGCCGCGGCATCCCCAACGAAAATCTCGCGCGCGAGATCCTGGAGTTGTTCACCCTCGGCGTCGGCCACTATTCCGAAGCGGATGTCAAGGAGGCGGCGCGGGCGCTGACCGGCCGCACCGTGCGCGGCCGCGACTACCGCTTCATCGCCGAGCATCACGATCCGGCGGCCAAGCAGCTCTTCGGGCAAAGCGTGGACGACGGCGACGACGTCTGCCGCCTGGCCGTGCAGCAGCCGGCCTGCGCGCGCTTCCTGGCCGGAAAACTGTGGCGCTTCTACGTCTCGCCCGAGCCGCCGGATGCCGTGCTCGACCTGCTCGCCGAGCGCTGGCGCGCGCAGGATCTGGACGTGGCATCGTTGGTGCGCACCCTGTGCTCTTCGCGCGCCTTCTACAGCGCCGAGGCTTACCGCTCGCTTGTCAAATCACCGGTGGAGTTGGTGGTGGGCACCGTGCGGGCGCTGGGCGCGAAGCCGAATTACGAAGCCTGCGCGCGCGCCTGCGCCGGCATGGGCCAGCAGCTCTTCGAGCCGCCCGGGGTGCAGGGCTGGGCCGAGGGCGAGGCGTGGATCCACAGCGCGGCCTGGATCGCGCGCGCCAATTTTGCGGCGCGCGTCGCCGAGGGCGCCGGGGAGTTCGTGCGCGGCGCGGCGTTGGATGCGTTGTTCCCGCCGGCGCGCCGTGAGAAAACGGACACCGCGCTCGCCGATCTGGCCGCGGCCTTCCTCGGCGGCGATCTGCCCGAGGCGCGCGCCGCCGCGCTGCGCCCGGCGCTCGCCGCGCCCTCCACGCCCGCCGCCGGCTTCAGCGCCGCCGCGCACGCTCTGCTGTGCCTGCCGGAGTACCAATTGTCATGAGCACCAACCGCCGCGAGTTCTTGCGCCTGGCCGCCGCCGGCGGCGCTGGGCTGATGTTCCTGCCGTCCGGACTGCGCGCCTTCGCCGCGCCTGGCGCGCACGGCAAGGACGATCAGCGCTTGGTGCTGATCTTCCTCGAAGGCGGCAACGACGGCCTCAACACGGTCGTGCCTTTCGAAGATGCACGGTATTTCGCGGCGCGGCCGAAGATCGGCCAGCGCGGAGCGGGTCTGGTGAAGCTGGACGAGGTCACCGCGCTGCATTCGCAGTTGGCGCCGTGGCGCGGCCTGTGGGACGCGGGGCAGTTGTCGGTTCTGCGCAGCGTCGGCTACGAGCGGCAGGACCGCTCGCACTTCGTGTCGCGGGACATCTGGCACAGCGGCCTGCGCGAGGACGAGAAGCGCGCGACCGGCTGGGTGGCGCGCGCGCTCGAGCGGGCCGCGGCGGCGAAGGGCGCGCTGCCGCCGGTGGCGCTCGGCACCGAGGAAGCGCCGCTCCTGCTGCACGGCGCGGAACGCAGCGGTTTGACAATCACCGACCTCGAGGCCTTCCGCGTGCAGGTCGGCGAGGCCGAGCGCGAAGCGCGGCAGCGCGCGCTCGACGCCGGCGCGAGGGAGGGCAAGGGCGGCTCGCTGGCGGACCGCATCGCCGGCACCGCCGCCGCCGCGTACGCCACCGCCGAGACCATGCGCCTGGCCGTGGACCGGATTCCGGAAGGCACCGGCTATCCCGATCAGGAACTCGCCGCGCGCCTGCGTTTGATCGCGCGCCTGTGTCGCGCCGAGGGCGGCCCGCCGGTGTTGTGGACGCGGCTGGGCGGCTTCGACACTCACGCCGCGCAGGAGGGCACGCACGCGGCGCTGCTCGGACAATTGGCCGGCGCGACTTCGGCGTTCTTCGCGGACTTGGCGCGCGACGCCGCGGATCAGCGCGTGCTGATGCTGGTCTACAGCGAGTTCGGGCGGCGGGTGCGCGAGAACGGCAGCGCCGGCACCGACCACGGTTCCGCCGCGCCGATGTTCGCGCTGGGCGGCGGCCTGCGCGGCGGGATCGTGGGTCAGCCCTCCGATCTCGGAAATCTCGAGGACGGCGACGAACGCGTCCAGACTGACATGCGCGCCGTCTTCAGCGAGGCCCTGCGCGACTGGATGGGCTGGCCCGCGTCCGGCATCTTCGACGGCGCCTGCGCCGACGGCCGCGCGCGGGCGGGTTACTTGGCGGGCTGAATCTTGGCCAGCCTCACGGGCTTCGGCAGCTTGAAGACCTTGCCGGCTTCAAGCTGAAGGTCCTTCAGCACCGCCACGCCGTCGTCGCCGCAGTCGATGCGCACCTCGATCGCGTCGAGTGGCACTGGACCGATCTCGAAGGCGCCTTGGGGACCGTGCCAGTTGTGGGCGCTGAAGAGCGTCTCGAATTCGCTCGCGCCTCTGCGCAAGACTTGGAATTCGAACTCGCTGACCGGCTTGCCGCGCAGCAATCGCCCCATGACTCGAGCGCCGGTGGATACCGTGATCACCGCGTCGCGCTGGCCAGCCTGGATCATGTTTTTTTCATCCAAATGCCAAGGTGAAAACAAATCGACTTCCGTCCAGGCCTTCGCCTGCCCCTCGACCGGCTTGAGCATGAATCGGCCGACGGCGTTGGTCTGAGTGTCCGTGCCCATGCCGAATTCATCCATCGAACTCAGGTCGATGAAAGGGACAGGCTGCCCGACTTCATTCAAGACTTGGCCCAGCGCGAAGAAGGGCTCCTCCGACCACGCCCAAACGGTTTCTGGAGTGCTCGCGCGAATTCCATCCTGGTCCAGCGCGCAGAGCCGAATCGGCTCTCCCCAGGGCGAGTGCTCCAACCGCAGCGGTCGATCACCGTCGAGGATGAACTGAGGAATACGCACTCGGAAACTGCCATCGGCATTTGTTCGGAAGCGAATGTCCGCGGAGCTGAAGCTGACGGACCACGCCATGGAAGACTCCGGCCTGCCATCCGGCCCCATCAAACGTCCTTGCAGGAGGTGGCTCGCTTCGGCGGCAGCGAGTCGCACGCGAATGCGCTCGCCGGGCTGCGAGGGTCCGGCGACTTCCAAGGCGACCAGCGTGCCCTCCGGCAGCAAGTGGGATCCAACGCGCCAGCGTCTTCCGGTTGGCACGCCGTGCATGATCGCGCGTCCGTTCTGCGCCTCCACGCTCGGTGAGTTGGCTGCGGAACTGGGGGCAGCCCAACTCCATTCCGCGTCAGCTTCGTCCACGAAGACGGCGCGCGGTTCGCGCACGGGAGCCCCGTCCGCATCGAAGATCTCGATCTCCATGCTTCCGCAGGCCGCGAGATCAAACGTCAAGTCGCCCGCCGGCGCGCCCGGCCAAGGAATGGCATGAAAGCGATCCAGGCCTGCCCAGATGAGGCAATTCTCACTGAGCGCAGCTGGTTCAAAGCCGCGAACCGACGCGCTCGACTGCCATGCGAGCCTCGTCAGGACTTCTTGATCAACCGCCGTGCCGAGAAAAATGGGAACGTCCTCGACGGACGCATCGCCGAAGCCGCTCACCTTCAGCGGCCAATCGCGCTGCGGCAGCAACTCCAGGCGGAGGTGCAAGAAACCGCTGCGCGCGGCGCTCCATGCTTCCGGGAGCATGCCTCGCGTTCGGGGAAGGGCGGCAGTGCGCTCGCCGTGGCTGGCGCGCAGCCGCCAGATCCAATGGTCTGGATCCGGCCTCCACCAGACGATGCCTCGATCGTCAGAGCGCGTGAGGTTTGAATCTTCCGGTGAGAATGGTATGTCGCGGATCCCGGTGGCCACGACCGACGCGGACTCGACCCAGCCGGAATGGTCAATGAAATCCTCCGGTCGAAACAGGGCATCCGGGCAGGGCTCGCCGTCCTTCAGGATCAGGATCGGCAATTCGCCCGCGGCGATCCGCTCCTCGTCGCCCGGGCGAGGATCCAGGCGCTGCGGCCCGGTCGATGATGCCTCTGAGCAGGATGTCAGCGCGAAGGCGCAGATCAGGATCAGGTTGCGGCTCATTTCACGAACTCATGGTCATGCCACACGCGGAGGCCGTCGGCGGCGGGAAGCGTGTGCAGCGCGGCCGCCAGATCGAACGCGCGGGTGGTGCGGTAGCGGCGGCGGCCGCCTTGGAGGAAGAGCTCCCACAGCGGCGCGGTCGCGAGGGCCAGGCGCTCGCCGAAGCGGAACTCGGCGCGCGGGCCGCGCAGCAGGCCGGGGCGGAAAACCAGCAGACGCGGGAAGTCGAGGGCCGTGAGTCCGCGCTCCATCTCACCTTTGACGCGCATGTAGAACGATCGCGCGGCGGGATCGGCGCCGACTGACGACACTACGCGGAACTCCGGCGTGCCGCCGCGGCGCAGCGCGCGTGCGATGGCGAGCACCGCATCGTGATCCACCGCGCGGAAGGCCGGCTCGGAGCCGGCGGCGCGGATCGTCGTGCCCAGGCAGCAGTAACCGCAATCCACCGCCGCCCACGGCGGCCGCTCCGGCAAGTTGCCGAAATCGGTCTGGTGAAAGCGCACGCGCGCGTCGCCGCCGATTCCCGCCGGCGGGCGCCGGCCAACCAGATGGATCTCGCGCACGGCCGCGTCCGCGCGCAGCCGCTCCAGCAGCAGTCCGCCCACCATCCCCGTGGCTCCTGCAATGGTCACACGCACGGCGGACAGGATACTCTTCTGCCATGTTCGGACGCTGCCTCGCCGTCACCTTGATCCTGGCTTGCGCCACCGCCTGCTCCATGCCGAGCGCCCTCCTCCCCGAACCGCCGCAGACCGTGCCGGAGCGCTCCGGCTACACCCGCACGTCCTCGCACGGCGAAGTCATGGACTTCCTGCGCGCCGTCGGCGAGGTGCACGACCGGCGCGTCCACATCACCCGCTTCGGCAGCACGCCCGAAGGCCGCGAGCAGCCGCTGGTCATCATTTCGGATCCGCCCGTCACCACGCCGGAAGAAGCGCGCGCGCTGGGCCGGCCGATCGTCTTCGTGATGGCCAACATCCACGCCGGCGAAGTCGAGGGCAAGGAAGTCTGCCTGCAATTGCTGCGCGAGGCGGTGTGGGGGCCCGCGCCTTGGCCGCTGGACGGGGTCGTGGTGCTGCTGGCGCCGATCTACAACGCCGACGGCAACGACCGCTTCAGCCCGAAGAACCGGCCGCTACAGCAGGGCCCGTCGCAGACCGGCAAGCGCGAGAGTTCGCGCGGCCTGGACCTGAACCGCGACGGCATGAAGCTCGAGAACCTCGAGGCCCGCAACCTGGCGCGCCTCTTCAGCGAGTGGGACCCGCACGTCTTCGTGGACCTGCACACCACCAACGGCAGCGCGCACGGCTACGAGCTCACCTA
>CAYVPL010000180.1:0-5683 GCA_964453755.1 uncultured Planctomycetales bacterium | reverse complement strand
ACTTCATGATGCCGCCGAAAATGTTGACCAGCAGTCCTTTGACGTTCGGGTCGGCCACCAGGATGCGGAAGGCTTCGGTGATGGCCTGCTCGCTGGCGCCGCCGCCGACGTCGAGAAAATTCGCCGGCGACTGGCCGTGCTGCTTGATGGTGTCCATGGTCGCCATGGCCAGGCCCGCGCCGTTGACCATGCAGCCGATGGTGCCGTCCAATGCGATGTAATTGAGCCCGAAGCGCGAGGCCTCGACTTCCTTCGGATCCTCTTCGTGCTCGTCGCGCATGGCCGCCACGTCCGGGTGCCGGTACAGCGCGTTGTCGTCGAAGTTGATCTTCGCGTCCAGCGCCACCAGCTCGCCCTGCTGCGTCACGACCAGCGGGTTGACTTCCAAGATCTCACAATCGAGTTCGAGATAAGCGCGCGCCACGCTCATGAGGAAGGGCACGGCGCTCTTCATCTCGGCGTCCAGGCCGAGGAAATACGCGGCGCGGCGCGCCTGAAAGGCTTCGAGGCCGCGCTCGGGATGCAGATGCTGCTTGAGAATCGCCGCCGGCCGCTCGGCCGCCACGGTCTCGATTTCCACGCCGCCTTCGCGGCTCACCATGAGCACCGGCCGCCCGGCCTGACGGTCGAGCGCGATGCCGACGTACATCTCGCGCGCCAGATCCAGGCCTTCCGCCACGAAAAGGGTGCGCACCTTCTGGCCTTGCGGCCCGGTCTGGTGCGTCTTCAGCATCATGCCGAGCATCCGCGAAGCAACTTCCTGGGCCTCGGCCGCAGAGCGCACCAGCTTCACGCCGCCGCCCTTGCCGCGCCCGCCGGCGTGAATCTGCGCCTTGACCACGGCCAGAGGGCCGGCCAGCTGGGTGAAGGCCGCGGCGGCCTCCGCAGGGGTCTGGGCAACTATGCCGCGCTGGGTGCGGACGCCGTAGCGCTCCAACACCTCCTTCGCCTGGAATTCATGGACTTTCATGGGGGCTCCACAAGGGAAAAAGCATGGTAGGTTAGATCCTCCTGCTTCCGTGGCCTAGCCCCCGCCCCCCCGGCGAGCATCTGCGGAACCTGGTCCCCTCAGCGCGCGTCCTTCAAGCATGGCGGCTCCCACCCAAAGGCCGAACTTCCTCCTGATCTGGATCGGGGTCTTGATCCTGGTGTTCGGAGCAGGACTGCGCGCCCTGGTTCCTGAGCCCGTCACGCGCCACGTGAGCGAGTTGCAGCCGATCCCGGCGCCGGCCCCCGCTCCGACCGAGACCGAGGGGCAGAACCCGCTCGATCCGAATCTGCCGGAAGTCCCGGCGCCCGCGCCCGCTCAGGATCAAAGTCAACTGGTGGAAGGCGAGTCGAGCCTGCCGGATTTCATGCGTTCGGCGCCGGGCGGCGAGTCGGCGGACGCGGCGCGCTCCGCGGTTCTGGCCGGCGCTGCGGAGCCGGGACGCGATCCGGAAGTGCTTCCGGCGGAACCGAGCCGGCTGGAACGCCTGGAACCCGCGCCGCTGGGACAGGGTGAGCGTCCGCGGCCTTCGCGCCGCGAGTCCTTGGTCGCCGATGCGAGCCGCGGCTCCGACCGGCTGTCTGAGCGCGCTCCCGTGCTCCGGATTTCCTACCCGGGTTCAACCTTCCGCCTGCCCGAAACTCCGCTGGCGCCGGAGCAGGAGGAACTCGAGCCGGTGGTCACAGAGGCTCTGGTGGTGCAGATCGCGCCGGAAACTTTCCGCGTCCTGCTGGTGATGGAAGATCCCGCCCCGACGCCGTCGAGCGTCGCGCGCGCCGAGCGGAGCCGCAGCGAGGCGGCGGCTGAGGAGCCGGCCACTGAAACGGAATCGCAGCCGGCGTCCGCCGATCGTGAGGAACGGATGGCCGCGCTGCGCGCCTGGCTGGAAAGCCGCGCCGGCCGCGGCGAACTGACGGCGGAGCGCCTGGAATGGCTGCGCGAGCAAATGCGGCGCAGCGGCATGGATCGGGATCCGCGCCTGCGGAAACTCCTGATCGCGGACCTGGATCGGCGCGAAATGGCCCGGTTGCTGAAGCAGCGGCTCTAGCGCGCGAACTTGCCGCGCTTGCGGCGGCGCCGGCGGATCACGTCGCGCCCGCCCGCCGTCTTCGAGCGTGAACGGAAGCCGTACTTGCGGTGCTTGACCGTCGTGTGGCGAATCTTCTTCTTGCGTCCCTTGGGCATGGCTGTAACTTTCCGGCTGCAGGCTGAATCAGGTCAGATCGGCGAGGCGAATCAGGCGCACCGTGTTGGTGGCGCCTGAAACCGCGAAGGTTCCCGTGACGACCACCAGCAGATCCTGATCACCGAGCAGTTTGTGCTCGAGCAGGAGCCGGTGAGCTTCCCGGTTCATCTCGCGAATTCGCTTCACGCGCGGCAGGCGTCCGGGCATCACCCCCCAGTAGAGAGCCATCTGTTGGAAGGTCTCCTCGCGAGAGGTCAGCGCGACGATCGGAAGCCGCGCGCGAAAAGCGGAAACCAGTCTAACGCTGCGGCCGGACTCGGTAAAGGCGAGCAGGGTGCGGGCCTGGGCGCGCTCGGCCAGGGTGACCGCCGAATCCATGGTCGCGGACTCCAGGACTTGCCCCTTTTTGCCGGTGGGCTGCAGACTGCGGCGCAGGCGCCAGCTGTCGTGAAAGAGGCCCTTTTCGGTCTCGTGGATGATCTCCCGCATGGTGCGGCAGGTTTCGATGGGAAACTTGCCGACCGCCGTCTCGCCGGAGAGCATCACGGCGTCCACGCCGTCCAGCACGGCGTTCGCCACGTCGGACACCTCGGCGCGCGTCGGCTGGGCCGCCTCCAGCATGCTTTCCAGCATCTGCGTGGCGACGATCACGGGCGTGGCCTTCTGGATGCAGGCCCGGACGATGCGCTTCTGGATGGTCGGCACGAGGGCGTGTCCGACCTCCACCGCGAGGTCGCCGCGCGCGATCATCACCGCATCGGTTTCCTCGAGGATGGCGTCGAGGTGCTCGAGCGCCATCGGGTGCTCGATCTTCGCGACAATCGGAATCTTCGAGCCGTGGCGCGCGAGTTCGCGGCGCAGGGCGCGCACGTCGTCGGCGGTGCGCACGAAGGAGAGGGCGATCCAATCGGCCTTCATCTCGACCGCCAACTTCACGTCCACGCGATCCTTGGCGGAGAGCGCCGTCTCAGACACCTTGCTGTCGGGAAGGTTCACCCCTTGGTTGGAAGACACGACGTCGCCGCGCAGCACTTTGCACATCAGGCGCTGGCCGACGCGGCGCAGCACCTTCAATTCGACGCGGCCGTCGCGCACGAGGATGCGCTGGCCTGGCCCGACGTCGCCGAGCAGGCGCAGATAGTCAATCGGCAGATCGCCATCTTTCGCGCTGGTGTGGGCCGCCACGCCGATCGTCTCGCCGCGCTTGAGCAGCCGCGGCTCCTTCATGCTGCCCAGGCGGATGCGCGGACCGCGCAAGTCCACCAGCAGGGAGATCGGCCGGTCCAGTTCGCGGCGCACTTTGCGCACGATGCCGGCCCAGCGCTTGATGCTGGAGGCCTCGCCGTGGCTCATGTTGAGGCGCACGGCGTCCACGCCGGCGCGCACCAATTCGCGGACGCGCGCGGGAGTTCCCGTGGCCGGCCCGAGGGTGGCCAGAATCTTCGTGCGATCGCGGCGGCGTTCGAGCACGGCGGGCTAGAGCAGACCCTTGGCGCGCAAGGTGTCCAGGTCCTTGCGAATGGCCGCAGCCGAACTGTGCAGGTTCTTGCGGCCCGCGTCGTCCAGCTCCAGTTCGACCACGCGTTCGACGCCTTGAGCGCCGAGAACGCAGGGCACGCCGACGTAGATGTCCTTCAGGCCGTACTGGCCGTCGAGATGGGCCGCGCAGGGCAGCAGGCGCCGCTCGTCGCGCAGAATGGATTTCGCCATGGCGACGGCCGCGGAAGAAGGCGCGTAGAAGGCGGAGCCGGTCTTGAGCAGGTTGACAATTTCAGCGCCGCCGTGCTTGGTGCGGTGGTTGATGGCGTCGATTTCGTCCAGCGGCATCAGCGCCGGCACCGAGACGCCGTCCACCGTGGAGAACTGCGGCATCGGCACCATCGAATCGCCGTGGCCGCCGAGCACCATGCAGCGCACGTCTTTGACGCCGCCGCCCATCTTCTCGCTGATGAAGAAGGCCATGCGCGCGCTGTCGAGCACGCCGGCCATGCCGACCACCCGCTGCTTGGGGAAGCCGAGGCGCGCCGCCATCAGGAACACCATCGTGTCGAGCGGATTGCTGACCACGATGACCTTCGCGTTCGGCGAGCCCTTGCGCACGTAGTCGGCGACGGCATTGACGATCTTGCCGTTGATCTCCAGCAGGTCGGAGCGGTCCATGCCCGGCTTGCGCGGCAGGCCGGCCGTCATGATCACCAGGTCCGAGCCGGCGGTGTCCGCGCCGTCGTTGGTGCCGCGCACCCGCGCCTGATAGCCCTCGACGGCGGCGGCCTGGTTCAGGTCCAGGGCGATGCCCTGGGGCCGGCCTTCCAGCACGTCAATGAGGACGATGTCCTGGGCCAGCTCCTGCTCGGCCAGGCGCTGGGCGCAGGTCATGCCCACGAATCCGGCGCCGACGACGGTGACTTTGCTCATGTGCTCGCTCCGCTTGGGGCTGCGTGTTGCCCCGTGAATGGGCGGAGATTCTAGCAGGGCGGCCGGCGCCGCCGGGGGCGCGCGCGTCACGCGCCGCTTACTGGGCGCTGCCGGCGGGCGCCGCGGGCGCGGTCGCGTCCAGCCACTGCTTCCAGCGCTCGTAGCCTTTGCGCCGCTCGCCTTCGCTGCCCTTCGCGTCGTAGTTCAAATTCTGACCGGAAATGGCGACCAGTGCTTCGTTGGCCGCCTTGCGCACCAGCGAGTAATCGTCGAGCAAGGCTTCGACGAGCGCGGCGGCGGAGTCGCGGGCCTTCAACTTGCCGAGGTGCGTGGCCGCGTAGTAGCGATTCATCTCGTAGGAGTCTTTGAGCAGCGGCGCGACGTACGGCGCCAGCCGCGGATCCGGATCGTGGCTGAGCGTCTCGATGGCCACGCTGCGGCGCAGCGGATCCGGGTCCCGCAGTTGCGAGAGGAGCGACTCGGTTTCGGCCGGAAAGCCCGCCGCCGCCGGCGCGGCCGCCCCGGCCGCGAAGCGCTGATCCAACTCCGTCAAGCCGGCGCGCAACGCCTCCACGGCGCCGCGCAGGTCGCGCAGATCCTGCTCGGCCAGGGTGCGCGCCGTCTGGGCTTCGCGCAATTGCTGATCCTGGCGCGTGAGAGCGTCCGTCAGATCCGGCAGCGGCTCGATCGCCTTCTCGAGCATGAGCATCTGCTCCTGCACGCTCTCGGCGGCGCGGGCGCTGCTCTGGCGCAAGCCGAGCAGATCGGCGTCGAGAGCGGTGGCGCGCGCGTCCAAGGCCTCGATGCGCCGATCCAGTGCGTCGCTCAGGCGCTGCAGGCGCTGCGTCTGCTCTGCCGACTGAGCGGAAGCCGTGAGACTGGCCTCGCCTGCCAAATCGCGGAGTTCCAGCCACACGTAGGCGGCCGCCCCCCACCCGATCAGGCCGACGAGCAGGGGAACCATCACCCCGGCTCGCGAACTCTTGACGCGCTGGCCGGTCGCCGCCAGTTGCATCACGTCGCGGCAGGTGGCGCAGAGGATGCGCCCGCCGTGGCGAACCGCCGAGCCGTCCTCCAGGTGATCCTGCGGGACG
>CAYVPL010000179.1:0-5695 GCA_964453755.1 uncultured Planctomycetales bacterium | reverse complement strand
GACGGCGCTGCCGCGGTGCTCCTGATACCACGCCGCGATGCCGGCGAAGAATGCCTCGTCGCCGACCTCGTGGCGCAGCATGTGCAGCACCCACGAGCCTTTCTGGTAGGTGTTCGACGAGCTCGACATGAAGAGATCGTCCGGGAAGGGATACTCCTTCCACACCACCGGACGCTGCCGCGCCCGCGTCGAGCGGAGCCAGGCTTGGCGCGCGCCCGCCATCGCGGTCTTCAGCGGCAAGCCGCCGGATTGCTCGTGCAGCCACGGCCCGAAGTAGGAGGCGAATCCCTCCGACAGCCAGGCGTGCTCCCAGGCGGCGTAGCCGACGGCGTCGCCGAACCACATGTGCGCGAACTCGTGCGCCAGCGTGCCGACGCCATGGTCGCCGCCGTCGTACAGGCCTTCCATCAGCCACACGTTGCCGGGATATTCCACCCCCCCCCAGCGCGTCGGCACTTGCGCGGTGGTGAATTTCTCCCACAGATAAGGACCGAAGGTCCGCTCCATGATGGCCATCCACTCGGCGTGCTGGCCGAGTCCGAGTTTGGCATTCTCGACGTCCTCGGCATAGACGAAGTGCGGACGCAGGCGCGGATCGCCGTCCTCGGCGACGCGCTGCCAAGGACCGGCGGCAAAGGCGAACAGAGTGGGCGGCATGTCCGCCTTGGTTTCGCCGACGAACCGGCGCACCGCGGAGTCGCCGCCGGCCTGCTCCTGCCAGTCGCCGGCGCCGATCGCCTCCATGCCCGCCGGCACCGTGAGTTCGAGCCGCCACGAGGCGCGATCCCCGACGAAGTCCTCGCAGGGCAGCCAGCCGCGCGTGCGGGTGCCGAAGGGATCCGCCACCAGGAAAGTTTCGCCGTAGCGGCTTTCCGCGAACTCCAGGCCGTCCACCGGCACGCCGGAAAAGGTGGCGACGATCTCGATCTCCTCGCCGGCGGCCGCCGCGCGGCCCAGCGGCACCGTGACCTGCTGCGCGCTGAAGCGGGCCGCGAGCGGCGCGCCGGCGGCGTCGGCGAAGCTCATCTTCCAGCCCTCGCCCGAACGGAGATCCAGCGTCAGCTCCTGCAGCGGCTCCAGGGCGCGGACGCGGATGCGCGCGGTGCCCGTCAGCGTGCGCGCGGCGAAGTCGGCATTCAGGCTCACCTCGTAGCGCAACGCGTCCTGGCGCGGGTAGCCGGTCCAGACCGGGGCCGCCGCCGGCTCTTGCGCAACGAGAAAAGCGAGGAGGTGGAGCAGGGACATGCGGCGTGGATTCTAAGCCTTTGCGGCTGCGGACCAGGCGCGCGTGACGCCCAGCCGATCGCGCGAACGAAAACGCTCGGCCGCATCGTGGATTTGGAGGCAGTAGGCCCAGGGGCCGGCTTCGGCCGCCTGGAGGCTGGCCAGGTACGCCTCGGCGCCGCCGGCCGCCGCGACGTCGCGCGCGACGCGGCCGGGGCCGAGGCGGTAGCAGAGCAGGCCCAGGTCCGCGCTGGCCTGCCATTGCCGCATGTTCTGGCTCAAATACCGCGCGCCCATGCGCAAATTCTCCGCCGGCGGAAAGGGCGGCGCGCCGGCGATGCGCAGTTGCTGCGCCAGCTCGCGCGCGGTGGCGGGCTTGATCTGACAAAGGCCCTCGGCCCCCGCGCTCGAGACGGCATCCGGCTGGCCGCGCGACTCGGCGTACACCAAGCCCGCCAGCAGGAAGCGGTCCACTCCGGCCTCGCTCGCGGCGGCCGTGATCTCGGCGGCCCAGCGTTCGACGCGCTCGAGATCGGCCATGCGCGCGCTGGTCCACGCGGTCCACAAGGCCAGTCCGGCGAACAGGACGACGGCGCCGGCCAGCGTCCCGCGCAGGCCGCGTCCGAGCGGACGTCTTAGCCGCCGAGCCAATCGCGCCACGGCTGCGAGCGCCGGACGACCTCGTGCTGCGGCGTCCCGGAGAGCATGACTTGCGCGTCCACGCCGGTGATGCCGTGCAGCATGTAGGTGGCCGAGGCGCGCAGGTGCGGCGGACCGGTCTCGAGCACCTGCAGCAGGAACGCCACCGTGATCTTGGCCTGGTCCGGAGTGCCGGAGCCGAGACCCGGCGGAATTGTGAAACCAGAACCCTGCGCCGCGGCGATGAACCAGGTGGCGGCAGGCTCGGTCGAGTGGTCGCGCCACCAGGCCAAGTACGTGCCGGCCGGATCGGGCAGGCTGCGGAAATCCACGCACAGCGTGCTGGCCAGGGCTTCGAGCAATTCGGCGTTGCGCGGATCCTCGGGCAGCCAGGCGAAGAGGCTCGGCACGGCGGCCGGGTCGCCGAGCAGGCCGCCGAGCAGCGCAGCGCGGCGGGCGAGCACGCGCTCTTGGTGGACGAGGAAGGGCTGCAGGGCCTCGCGCGCGGAAGCGGCGCCGCGCTCGAGCAAGGCGCGCAGGTAGGAACTCTCCAAGGCGGTGCCGGCGTAGACGGGGAACAGCTGCCCGATGGCCAGCTGTGCCTCATCGCCGGGGATGGAAGCGATGGCAAGCAGAGCCGACACCCGCAGCACCGGCTGGTCGCCGCGCGCGGCGGCGTCGAGCACCGGCAGCGCGCGCGGATCGCCGATCAGGCCAAGAGCCCAGATCGCCTCCTTTTGCACTTCGTGCGCCGCTGGCGGCGCCGCGAGCAGGGCGATGGCCGGAGTGTCCTGCGGATCGCCGAGTTCGCCGAGTCCGCGCAAAGCCGCGATCAGCACCGGCATCTCCTCGGCGTGGAGCAGCGCGCGGAGATCGGGCCCTGCCGGAGCGCCGAAGGAGGACAGCGCGGCCACCGCGCCGACGCGCACCGACAAGCGCGGATCCTGCACCAGGACACGCGCTTCGGCCAAGCCGAGGCGGCTCAGTCCTTGCGCCAGCAACTGCGAGCGCAGCGGCTCTTCGAGGCCGGCTGCGGTGCCGGCGAGCAGCGGCGTGAGTTCGGCGGAGGGTCGGAGGAAGGCCGCTTGGATCAGCAGTTCCGCCAAAGTCGGATCGCCGGCGCGCTTCGGCAGTTCGGCCAGCATCTCCGCGGCGAGCGCCGCATCCCAGCGCGCGCTCACGGCCGGCAGGGCGATCAGGCTCCGGCACCATTCGGTCAGCATCGGCGCCTCAAGCGCCGCCACGCGGCCGCGCGTCAGTTCCACCATCGAGTCGGCGCGAGCTTCGGCGTCCACGCCTTCCATGGCTTCCAGGTGGCGCTGCACGAATTCCGGCCCGTCGGAGCCGGCGAGAATCTGCCAGGCGTGCTCGTCGAACCAGCGGTCGAGTTGATCGGCGAAGGCGCCGACCTCGCCCTCGGCGGAGCGGCCGCGGAAGGACAGGCGTTTGCGCTGGTCGCCAAGCTTCAACTCGATCGTCAAAGCAACCGGCTCCGCCGATTGGCCGAAACGATTGCCGCCGCCCACCGGCTGCAGCATGCCGCTCCGCTCCAGCGCTGCGGCGAGATCGTTCAGCGCGCGCACTCCGGCGAGACGCTCGGCCGGCAGCAGCCAGGCGTCCTGGCCGCAGAGCGTGCGCCACTGCGGCGGCGCGCCGGCGACGGTGCCGGCCGGCTGGCGCAGCCACGAAACGCGCAGGCGCGTGAGTTGATCGGGCGGCAGGACGAGGCGCGCGCGCAGGAAGGGCAGGCCGTCCTTGCCGGCGCCCTCAAACCAGGCGATCCAATCCCGGCGCTCGGCGAATTCCTCGCCGCTGGCGCGCTGCAGGCTGGACTCCGCCAGGCCCGAGAAGCGCGCGAACTGCGGATAGAAGACCATGCCGCTCACGGCGCGCACCAGAGCGAAGCCGACGAGGCGCGGCCAGGCCGCCGGCACCGGAGCGCTGGTGCGATAGGCGTACTCGGCGAGGCAAGCCGCCGCCGCGCCGCTGGCAAACAAGTCGCGATCCTCAAGCAAGGTCTCGAGCCGCGGCAGCACGTCTTCGGGAATGAGGGCCTCGTCGTTGAAGGCTTGCTGCAGGAGAAGCGCGTAGGCCAAGTAGCCGGCCTCGGAGCCGACCACCTTCTGGCGCAACTCGGAAACCAGGAACGCGACCTGCTCCGGCCGCGCCTGACCAGCCAGCGTGCCGGCGGCGGTGAAGGCGACTTCGACGGCTTCGTCACGCAGCGCGCGCCGCAGCACGAGCCGCACTTCGGGCGCCTCGCTCTGCAGGGACAGCAGGCGCGCCGCGCGCAGGCGCACGTCGCCGTCGCGGCCGGCTTCCAGGCTTTGCGTCAGCCGCTCGAGGTGCACGGGGCTGGGGGCCTTGCTGAGGCGCGTCTCGACGACCACGCGCACGCTGCGATTCGGATGCGAGAGCAGCGTGACCGCGCGCGGCGGCAGCGCGCCGCCGTTGAGGCGCATCGCGGTGTCGAGGCAACGACCGGCGGCTTCCACCAGTTCCGTGCGCGAAGCCGCGTCCACCAGCGTGGCGACGTCCACCGGATTCTCGGTGGCGGTCAGGCCCACCCACTCCATCAGTTCCGCCGCCAACTGAATGGTGGGTCCGTAGGTGGAACCGAGCGCCTTGAGCGCCGTGGCGCGCGTCTCGAGGCCCAGCGACCGCAAGCGGTCGAGGCTGGCGCCGCGGCGCGCTTCCGTGGGATCGGCGGCGCTCTCGAAATCGAAGAAAATCTGCTCCGCCGGATTGGCGGGCGTGCCCCAGAGGGAAGTCGCGCTGTTGGCCGTCGGGGAGGTTTGGGCGGCGACCACCTCCGGCTCCTGCTCCGCTTCGGGCAAGGGCGCCGGCGCGGGCGGCGGCGGCGGAATCTTCAGGCGGCCGGCCTGGGCCGCAGCCGGGGCAGACCAGGCCAGCAAGCCCGCCAGCGTGCCGAGGCACACGAACAGGTGACGGCGCGCGGTGTGCACGGGAGTCAAGCCGCACATTCTAGTCGGGGATGGCGGGAGCGGTGACGGGATTGGCGGCGCGCGCCAGGTCCACCAGATCGGCGTCCCGCGCCGGATCGAAGAGCCGGAAGCCGCTGAGACCGTGCTGGCGGGTGCCGCGCAAACTGCCGGGACCGCGTTCCGCCAAGTCCGCCTCGGCCACCTGGAAGCCGTCGGCGCAGGTCTCGAGCAGATGCAGGCGCGCGCGATTCGCCGGCGGCGCGAAGAGGCGGCAGTGGCCCGGATGCGTGCTCGAGCCGCGCGCGAGGCGGCCGCGCAACTGATGTAGGCTGGCGAGCCCCAAGCGCTCGGCGCCGAGCACCAGCATGTGTTCGACGCCCGGCACGTCGAGCCCGACTTCGACCACGGTGGTGCCGCAGAGCACCGGCACCCTGCCGCCCGCGAAGCGCTCGACTTCCGCGGCCACGGCGGCGCCGGGCAGGCGACCGTGCACGACTGCCAACTCGAGCGAGCGCCACGGTCCGGCGCGCAACTGCGCCACGCGATCCAGCAGACCGCCGGGACCGTCGATGCGCGCGGCGACGACGAAGGCGCGCTCGCCCGCCGCGAGACGCGGCAGCAGCGCCTCCGCTTGCGCCAGCCATGCGTCCGCGTCGTGAACCGTGGTGAGCACCGGCGCGCCGCCGCCGGCGCGCGCGCGCAACACGCAGGAATCGAGCGCGCCATAGCGGGCCCAGGCCAGCGTGCGCGGGATCGGCGTGGCCGTCATGGTCAGGACGTGCGGCGCGCGGCCCTTGGCCAGCAGAGCGGCCTTCTGCTTGACGCCGAAGCGGTGCTGCTCGTCGAAGATGACGAGGCGCAGGCGCGCGAAACGGACGTGCGGACCG
>CAYVPL010000178.1:0-5772 GCA_964453755.1 uncultured Planctomycetales bacterium | reverse complement strand
GCTGCGAGGGCGAAGCCGCCGGCGACCAGGAGCCGGATGGGCGCTCCTGCAAGCGGAAGCGGCAGGCGCGAGGCGTCGTAGCGCTCGAGCGCGGGCTGCAACAGCAGGAGGCCTCCCAGCCACAGCGCAGCGGTGAGGGCCGCTTCGCCGACGCCGGAGTAGTCAGGGATGCACAGCAGCAGCCCGGCGGCAGCGCCCTCCCCGAGCCACAGCGCCACCGCCATGGCGGCGGCGAGGGCCGACCAACCTGCCGGAAGCAGCATGCCGGACGTGAGCGCGATCCACGGAGCGGCTGCAGTCCATGGCATGCGCCGGTCGCGCTTGGCGATCAGACTTACGGCCAGCGCGAGCATGGCGGCGTCGAAGGAGTTCACGGCTTCCTCCACGCCTGCAGCGCCGCCGCCGCGAATCCGGCTGCCAGCAGCAGAATGCCGGGTTGAGCCAGTGCGTCCGGCGCGGCCCAGGCAAAAATCGCGCCGACGAGAGATGCCGCGCCGGCGGCGAACGGAGCATCCGCGCCGAGCATGCTGGATGCGGCGACGCTGGCTGGCGGCGTGCCGGGCACCAGAATCGCGGCGATCCAACCGAGACCGACGGCGCCGGCCGCGTGCCGCGCGCCGAGGCCCGCGCCCAGCAGGACGGCGCCCGTCCACGCCGCCAGTTCGAGCCGCGTCAGGTCGCACAGCGCCGGAACGGCTGCCGCCACCAGCAGCAGGCCGGCTCGTCCGCGCAGTTCAGCGCAAGGCATGGCCTTCCTCCTGCCAGGCGCGCAGGCGTTCGTTGACGGCGTTCTGCAGCGCGCGGCAGGACACCGTCGCGCCGGACACCGAATCCACGATCACTGGCGCGCGCGCGGGTTGGCCGCGATAGCCGGCCAGGATGCGCTCGTTGCGGAAGGCGTCGCGCATCATTCCTTCGCGCGACTCCAGCACGATCACATCCTCGATGAAGCCGCTCTCGATCCAAAGCGCGCCGCGAAAGTCGTCGCGGAAGCCGCGCTCCTCGAAGAAGAGCAGCAGCGAGTGGCCGTGACGATAGGCCGGTTGGCCTGCCAGAATCTCGCGGTTGCGGTTGCCGATTTTTTCCAGCGCCAGCGCGCCGTCCGGGTCGGCGACGGGAGCGAACGCGCGCAGCAGCGCGGCGGCGGCCAGGATGCCGGCGGCAAGCAGCAGGTCGCGCTTCATACGGCTCGGCGGCCCGTGCCGCGACAGCGTTCCTTTTCCTGCCTCAGGAGTTGCACCAGCGGCAGGTGCGCAGGGCAGGCGAATTCGCACGCTCCGCACTCGACGCAGCGCAGGACGCTCGCGTCCGGCCGTTCGATCAGCAGAGCGGCGGTGAGATCGTAGGGGCAGACGTCGAAGCAGCGCCCGCAGCGCATGCAGGGCTCCGGCTCGCGCAGCGCGGCCTGTCGTGCGTCGAGCGCCAGCACGGCGATGCCGCCGGGGCCGACCGGTTCGGCGGGATCCGCTTCGCGGCCCATCATGGGCCCGCCGAGCAGGATGACGGGCGCGCGGTCGAGATCGACGCCGGCAGCCGCCAGCAGATGGGAGATGGGCGTGCCGATGGCCACGCGGTAGTTGCCGGGGCGCGCCACGTGGTCGCCGTCCACCGTCACCACTCGATCGAGCAGCGGGCGGCGGAGGCAGACCGCTTGACAAAGCGCGAGCGCGGTCTGCACGTTGATGACGAGCGCGCCGAAGTCGGCGGGCCTCTTGCCGGCCGGAATCTCCACTCCCAGCGCGCGCTCTGCCAGCAATCCTTCGTAGCCTCCGGGGTAGCCGACTTCTTCCTCGTCGGCGACGATGCGGCCCTCCGACGCGCCGACGGCGCGCATGGCCAGGCGCATGCCGCACTCCACGTCCACGCGCTGTTCGGCCAGGACCGCCGAGTCGCAGGTGACGTAGGGCTCGCTCTCGCAGGCGTTGATCAGGACCATCCGCGCCGCTCGCGTGAGCTCCAGCTTGCGGAAGGTTGGAAACGCCGCGCCGCCCATGCCCACCAAGCCCGCGGCGCGCGCGGACGCCACGATGTCGGCGGGTTCCAAGGGCAGCGGCTCGGCCGGTCCGCCTTCGATCTCGATCCGCGCGCCGACCGATCGCACCTTTCCGCTCCAGGCCGAGTGCCGCACGGCGCCGTCCGCCCGCGCGGCCACCTCCTGGCCGGCGCGCACCGTGTCGCCCGCGCGCACCCTGGGCTCAAGCCCGTCGAGCGGAATGAACAAGCGCTCGGCCGGGGGAGGCTGCACGATGAGGCGGCCGCGCGTCCGCTTGTAGAGGGGAACTTTCATCGTAGGAACTCCGCGCGTTGGTGACATTCGGCGCATTGCTCGTGGAACCGGTGCTCGTGGCAAGCGAGACAGTCCTGCCGGCGCTGCTGGCCAAGGTGGGCGTGGGCGCGACGATTCTGCGCCGACAGTTGCGGCCAAGCCACGCCGGACTCGTGCCAGAGCGGCCGCTTCTGCTCGTGGCAGCGATCGCATTCCTGACGCTCGTGGCAGCCGAGGCAGCTGGCGGGCGTCGCGCGCGACGCCTCGCCGTGCTGATCGGTGAGGAACTGCTGGGTGTGAGTCGGAGGCACTTGTCCGAGATGGCAGCGCGCGCAGCCGTCCCGATCGCCCTCGGCATGGTGCGAGTCGCCCGCCTCCGGAGTCCGGTTCTCCGCCAGCGCGCTGGCCACCGCGGTGATGGCCAGGGCCAGGCTGACGACCAGCAGGCTGCGGCGACTCATTCGCGGCGACTCCCGGGCGCGGCGCCCAAGTCGATCCAGAGGATGAACTCGCGCAATTCCGCCGCCGACAGCGGCGCGGCGACAGGGTGAGGCTCCCGCTCGGCGTGATCGCCCGGGGCGTGCAGCTCGCGGCCAGTCAACAGTTCCATCAGCGGGCTTCGCACCGCCATCGCCTCCTTGGCGGCGACGTGCGGCAGCAGCCAAGCGCGCGCGCCGGCGCCGCCCAGTTCCGCGTGGCAGCCCGCACATTTGCGCGACAGCAACGGGCGCAGATCGCGCTCGAAATCGCCGCCCGGCAGCGCGGCGGGAGGCGACCCCCAGTTGGCGGGCTTGTGCTTGGCGCCGGCCAGTTCGTCCCACACCGCGAGGGTGCGCGATGCCGCGGTCACGCCGTCCACCATGCGCAGCGTGTCCTCGCGCCGGCCGGTGAGCGCGCCGTGGCAGCCGCCGCAGGTCTGCGGGAACAGCACGCGCGGAATCGAGAGCGTGTGGCGCTCGCCCGGCAGGCAGTAGAGCCAACGGTTCGGCATGGCGACCGCCATGCCGAGCGCATTGAGGGCCTGCACGTCGAAGGCCACTCCGCTGGGCAATGTCAGATAGGCCGAGCCATCGCGCGCCAGCGGCCCCTCCGCCAGCACGACGCGCCTCGGCGGACCGGAATCCTGAGCTCTCTGCGGCAGAGCGCCGACCAAGCGCACGCCTTCGATGCGATCTGCCTCGCCGTTGACTTCGCCGCACTGCGGGCAGACTTCTGCAGCGATGTGTTTCACTCCGGCCGGAGTGATTTGCTCGAAGAAGGCCGCGAGCAGCGGCAGATCGTAGATCTCGACCACCGCCGGAGTTCCCTCCGGGTAGCTGAGATAGCCGCCGCTTTTCTGCGGAGCGCCGAGCAACTTCTCCTCGACCTTGAGCGTCTTGAGCGTGGGCTCCTTCAGACGCGGCGCCACTGGCCGCGCCCACAACTCGGCATCCGGCCCGCCGATCAGGATCTCGCGGCGGAAGACGCCCGCGCCCGCGCCGTCGGGCGACCGGAAGGCCGGATCCGGGATCAGGCGCAGGACGTCGAAGTCCGGTGCTGCGGCGGGATCGTGCAAGTCGAGCGGCCCGGGCGCATGGGACACGAGGATGCTGCCGTCGGCGAGCGGATAGGGATCGCGATAGGCGCCGCCCGGAGAAATGCCGCCGCTGCGCGCGGCGGGATCCAGCGCGACCCAGCCGGGCAGGAAGCGCGTGAGCGAGGATTCCGGCAGGCCGTCCCGATACGGATGGTCGAGGTCGTCGAGCGGATTGTCACGCTCAATGGTCGGGCCGAACTGGTGATCGGAAATCAGCAGCATGCCGCCCCACCAGGAGTCGGCGTCGCGGCCGATGCGGATCTCGAGGCCGTCGGGGCACTCGCGGTCGTCGGCGAAGATCGGCACGCCGGACCGGTTGCCGTTGTGAGTGTGGAAATTCGACCCGTCGACGTGCACACGGAAGAGCGCGCCGTTGAAGAAGGGCCGACCGTTCTGCCAGCCGGTGCGCAGGCAGGTCAGCATGACCTCTCCGGAGGAGCGCATCGTGGGACGACGGATCTGGCTCGGCGACCACGTCATGCGCGTCGGCCCGGACTCCCACGCCTCACGCTCCCGGCCTGGCGCGGCGAGTTCCAGCCGCCAGGCGTCGTACTTCGGCGCCCGGCGCGGCTCGCCTTCGATGAGATAGTGCGTGGTCGAATCGGCGGACACGGGCAGCCGCTCGTCCAGAATGAGGCGTCCCTCCTCGTGCCGGATCACGCGGCGCGCGGCGCCGGAGCCGGCGCCGAGCAGAACGCGCAAGGTGCGGCCGTCGAAGGTTCCGGGCCGCTCGGTGCGCTGCTCGTCCAGGATTTCGAGAGCCGTGCCGGACTCTGCTTCGCCCAACACTCCTTCCGGACTCGATGCGCACCACTCGCCGGCGCGATTGGAGACGAAGACCAGATTCACGCAGGAGGGATCCGAGCTGGCCGCGTCGGCGGGATCCGGAACGTAGAGCGGATCCAGGGCGTGCACTTCGGGATCGTCGCCGAATGTCAACTGGCGGGCGGCGCCCGCGAGAAGGTCGTACTCCCACAGGTGGAAGGGCTCGCCGGCGCCGCGGCGCATGGCGAACGCCACGCGCGTTCCGTCGTAGGACACGTCGGGCGCGCGCACGTCGGCCGGGCCGTCCGGGTGCAGAGCGGCCGTCAGATTGCGCTCCTCGCCGTCGACGCTCCACCACAGATCCCCGCCTGGCAGGAACTCGGCGTCCTCAAAGAAGCGCTCCGGGCTGCCGCGCGGCCGCCGCACGAAGATCGTGCCGCGCGGCCCGCTCTGCGGCAGTGCAGCGCGAGCCTGCGCTTCCTTGGCCTCCAAGCCGAGCCAAGCGACGAGCGTCTGGTAGTCAGGATCGCCCTTCTCGATGAAGTGGTTGCCGCCCTTGTGAGGAATGCCGCCTTGCTCGATCGGAATGCTCTTGAGGAGCTGGCGCGAGCGCTCGACGTCCCCGCCGAGATTCACCAGACGCGTCACTTTGCCGAGCATCTGCATCCGGTTGGCGTGATGCATGTCGGGGGTGAAGCGCGCGGCGCCAAGAAGGGGCATGCCGGAATCGAGGCGCAGGTCATTGAAGGCGAGAGTGCCGTGGCAGTTGGCGCCGAAGCAAGTCTTGCGCTCCAGAATCGGCACGACGTTCTGCGCGAAGAAGACTTCAGCGGCCGACGCGGCGGGTTCGGAGGATTCGGTCGGCCGCGCGAGCGCCGCCCAGTCGACCAGCGCGCGGAACTCTGGGTCGTCCGCGCTGGCGAACACGCCTGGATGGATCAACCCGGACAGGGAGGCGACGAGCGGCGCGCGGAGCAGCGGACTGGCGAGGAGCTCGCCGTTGGCGTGCAGCCAGAGCCGGCAGGCCGCGCGCGCGCGCTCCATGGACTCGCCGATCGGGATTGCGCCGTCGGGCGCGACTTCCCACCGCAGCAGTTCGCCGTCGGCGACTTGCGCGGCCACTCGCTCGAATTCAGCCGGACCGAGTCCATGGCAGCCGCTGCAG
>CAYVPL010000177.1:0-5777 GCA_964453755.1 uncultured Planctomycetales bacterium | reverse complement strand
GTTCTGCGCCGCGGCCTGCTGCTCGACGATGTGGGCGGTTTCGGCCGAATCGTTGCCGCCGACGTAGAAGAAGAAGCGGATGTCGTGCTTGCGAAAGGTCTGCACCATCACCGCCACGTCTTCGGCGGTGGGCTTCTGGCGCACGGATCCCAGCGCGGCCGCCGGCGTGCGCGCGACCTGTTCCAGCGCGGCGGGCGTTTCCTTGGCGAGATCCACGAGGTCGCCTTTCATCATGCCTTTCACGCCGTGGCGCGCGCCGAGCAGCCGCGTGAAGCAGGAATGGCGCGAGGCTTCGAGCACGAAGCCAACCAGGGACTGGTTGATGACGACCGTGGGTCCGCCGGACTGGCCGATCACCGCGGCCCCTTTGAGCGCATGCGCCATGGGCGCGGATTCTACAGGGCGGCGTATTCCTCGGGCAGCGGCGGAGCGGCGCCGCGGGCGCGCGCGTCGCGGCGCGCGGTTTCGGCCTGCGCCACGAAGGATGCCAGGCCGGCGAGTCGCGCGCCGCGCAGCACGACGCGGCCGAAGGGCAGCAAGAGGCCGATCGCCAGTGGACCGAGCGCCAAAGCCTCGCCGCCGGCCTTGAGCCCCGCGATCCACAGAATCTCCAGTCCGAGGCCAACGCCGACGAGAGTGAGAATGCCGAGCGGCCGGCGCAGTCCTTCGCGCGTGCCGCGCGCCAGCGCCGCCAGCGCCGAGCCGCGCTTGCCGGCCACCAGAGTGGCGCGGGCGAGGTCGAGCCAGAGTTCGAGCGCGAGCAGGCCCGCGACGTAGAGAATCTCGCGGGCGTGCTCGAGGCGCCGCGCAGCCAATTCGGAGTGAGCGAGGCCCAGCTTGCCGTCCTCGACGAATTGGGCCAGCACCGCCTGCCCGGGCGCGCCGAACACCAACCAGGTCCAGAGCGCGAAGAGCGGCAGGCCCAGCACCCAGCTGCGGCAGAAGGCGAAGTAGTGACGGCCGCCGGCGCCGAGAAAGGCGCGCAGCCCGTGACGGTCCCGGCTGTGCACGATGGATCCCATCCAGCCCGCCGCGATCAAGAGGCCGAAAAGGCTGGAGATGAGATAAAGCGGCCCGACCACCTGACAGGCGCCGGCCAGTTCGCCGGCACCGGCGGTGTTCCACTCGCTGAACATCCAGGCCGGCGTCGCGCCGAGGAAATCGGCGGGCCCTTCGTCGGCGGCGGGAACCGCGCCGGCGAGATGGCGCTGCGCGCTCGCGTAATAAGGCAAAGCGACCGCCAAGGGCAGCAGCCAGGACCAGAGGCAGAGGAAGAGCAGGACGCGCGGGCGGGCGAGCGCGAAGCGGATGCCGCCGAGCAAGTGCTGGATGCCGGAAGGCGGCGGCGGCAAGTCTTCGCCGGTCGCGCCGATTCCGGCGGGACCCGGGAACGCGTCCACCACCAGAGTGGTCGCGGGCGCGGTGTCGAGAGGCCGCGGGCTCATCCCACGCCTCCGGCATAGTGAAGCAATTGCTGCGCCCACAGCCAGGCGCGCAGGCCGGCGTTGCGGGCCGGCGCCGGATCGGGCGCCGCGCGCCGCGCGTTGTTGAGCCAATCGCGGTCGAGCAACAGGCGGCGCTCCGGATCCACGAGCAGCAGCGCGGCGCGCTGCGGGCTGTGCTCGATGCGCTTGGTCCAGAGGTCGCTGGTGCCGCTCCACACGAAGTCTTGGATGGCGCCGTCCTCCCAGACCAGGCGGATCTCGACCGGCGTGCGGAAGCGGCCGTAGCGGCGCACGCCGAGATCCAGCGTCCAACTACCGTCGGCGGCCTGGCGCTGGTTGAGCTCCATGACGCCGAAGTCGAGGCGATCGTTGAGTTGATAGGCCTGGGTCCAGAACGCGTCCCAGTCCACCTCGGCGCGCTCTCCCCCCCCCGCCAGCGCGGTGCCGGGGGCGAATTCTTTCACCACTTCGATCAGGTCGCCGGGCTGGGCGTGGCGGAAGCGCGTGCGCGCGTGGTAAGCGCGGAGCACCCGCGTCCAGCGCTCCTCGCCCATCAGCCGCGCCATGGTCTCGAGGGTCAGCGCGGGCCGGCGGTAGGCGTTGATGCCGCGCATGCGCTCTTCGGCCAGCGCCCAGGTCGGCGTGGCCAGCGGCTGCGACCAGTCGCGCTCGTGCGCGCTGCGGTTGGCGAGCACGGCGTCCGACTCGACCTGCGGGAAGTAGGACAGCGGCGGCATCTCCGCCATCCAGCGCTCAATGGAAGTGCGGCGGCGCAACTCGAGGGACAGCGGGCCGAGAAAGATCAACTCGGGCGATTCCCAGCGCGCCAGCGTGAGGGTCGCGCGCAGATCGCCGGCGGCCGCCTCCGGCAGCGCGAGCGGCGCCCGGCCGACGTGCTCCACGCCGAGCAATTCGTGGGTGGCCAGCGCCCGCGGCCAGCCGCGCGCGAGGATGCGCTGAGTGCTGAAGGTGTTGAAGCCTTCGTCCAGCCACGCGTGGTTGAATTCGTCGTTGGCCGTGAGCCCGTACCAGAACTGATGGCCGAACTCGTGCACGGTGACTCCCTCCGGCGAGAGGGTGCGCGCATGGCGGCCCAGCGAGGTGCCGCCCGTGAACAGGCGCGGATACTCCATGCCGCCGGTCTGGCCCGCGTCGTGCGGCGGATCCACGCAAGTGATCGTGGGATAGGGATAGGAGCCGTACCAGAGGCCGAAGTAGTAGAGGGAGCGGGCGACCGCAGTGAAATAGCGCTCGGCCAGCGCGCGGTGCTCCGGCTGCAGCAGCAGGATCATGCGCACCGGCTGCGGCCGCACCTGCTCCGGGCGCAGGCCCAGCGCGGCGGCGACGCGCGCCTCTTCAGCGTCGTCGCGCCAGTCTTCGGGCAGGAAGGCCTGCTCGAGGATCAGGGCTTCGGGATCGGCGGTCCAGGCGAAGTCGTGGACGTCGTCGGCGCGGAAAAGATAATTCACGGTGCCGTCGGGACGGCTGGTCGGCGAGGTCGGATCCGCCGAACCGGTGGCGACCACCTGTCCGAGGTAGCGGCCGGGCAGAGTGAGATCCACCTCATAGCTGCCGAAGTCGGAGTAGAACTCGGTGAGATAGTGATAGGGCGGGCAATTCCAGCGCCAGGAACCGCCGAAGGGCTCGAAGACGCCCAGTTTGGGAAACCATTGCACGGCGTGCAGATAGCCGTTCTCGCCCCAGCCGCTGCGGCGGAAGGCGCGGGGCATGACGCTCGTGAAAGCGAGCGAGATGCGCACTTCGCCGCCGGGCGGCACGGGTTTCGGCAGCGCGACGCGCGCGACGGTGCGGTCGCGGGGCGCCTCGGGTTGAATCACCCACTCCCACTGCAGGTCCTCGACGCCCGCGCCCGGCGCGCCGCCCGCAATCAGCCGCACCTCGCTGACCTCGGTCGAACCCCAGGCCCGCGGTTGGCGCTCCTCGCCGCGGCCGAAGTTGTGGCGCGCGCCCTCGAGCAGCCAGAGGCTTTCGGCGTGCTCCCAGGCGTTGTTATAGACGTGCCAGCGCAGCTCCGTGGCGGGAACCGAGCCCGGGTTGCGCCACGTCACGTCGAGCAGGCCGCTCAGCGATTTTTCGTCTTCCAGGAGCCGCACGCGGATGCGGTAGTCGGCCAGGCGCGGGCTGCGCTCGGGCAGCAGAAAACTCTCCTGCGCGGCGCGGACCTCCGCCGCCGGGAACGCCAGAGCGGCGCCACAGAGCAACGCCGCCCCGGCGCGCCGCAGGCCGCGCACTCTGCCAGGCTCCGCCATGGCCGCATCCTAGCGGACGCGGCCTTCCTGCTTCACTCCGGCCGGGTGTTGCCCTCGACGCGGTCGAAGACCCGCCGCAGGCGCAGGACGGCGTGCGAATGAATCTGGCTGACGCGCGACTCGGTCAGGCGCAGTTGCTCGCCGATCTCGCGCATGCGCAGGCCCTTCTGATAGTAGAGGGTCATCACCAGCCGCATCTTCTCGGGCAGGCCGTCGATTTCCCGCACCAGGGCGGCGTGCAGATCGGTGCGCTCGGCGCCCTCCTCCACCGGCCGGGCCGGCAAGCACTCGTTCCCGTCCTCGTCGGTCGGGATGGCCAGCACCGAGGGCGCGTCCTCGCCGATCTCCTTGGCGCGATCCCGCAGGGAGCGCGGCAGGAAGTCCAGCCGCCGCAGTTCGTCGAGGATGGCCCCCCGGATCCGGTGGTAGGCGTAGGTCTTGAAGACTGCCCCGCGCGCCGGATCGTAGGAGCGGCAGGCCTTCATCAGGCCGTAGAGGCCCGCGGAGTAGAGCTCCTCCTCGGAGACGCTCATCGGCAGCCTGGGGCGGATCCGGTTGACGACGTACCACACCAGGTGGCGCCACTGCTCGATCTCGCCTTCGAGGGCGGCGGCGCGGGCCGCGCGGACGGCAGCGGCGTTGGGTTTGCGTTGGGGCATGGGCGGGTTGGCCCGCGAAGCGGGGCCATCCGCCTATCGGCAAGGAAGTTGCTGATTGTGATTAGAAAATTGCTTTTCCGTAAGTCCTTTGTGGACAATGCTTTAAGGTCGGACATCTGCCGAATCCCCCGCGGGTGGAAATCGGAGGCCCGGCCTGCCAGACTGCAGAGCGCGCAGCCCTCAGCGCGCAGAAAGGATGCCCGTGGCTGAAAGTACGCACAAGACCGCGGAGCAGATGGCGGAGGCCCAGCGGGAGATCTCCGTCTCGGAGTTCTTCGCCAAGAACCGCCACCTGCTCGGCTTCGACAATCCCAAGAAGGCCCTCCTCACCACCATCAAGGAGGCGGTGGACAACTCGCTGGACGCCTGCGAGGAAGGCGGGATCCTCCCCGATCTCACCATCGAGATCACGCAATTGGAGGAGGACCGTTTCCGGGTCATGATCGAGGACAACGGCCCGGGCATCGTCAAAGCCCAGGTGCCGAACATCTTCGGCCGCCTGCTCTACGGCTCCAAGTTTCACAGCCGCCGGCAGTCGCGCGGCCAGCAGGGCATCGGCATCTCGGCGGCCGGGCTCTACGCGCAAATGACGACCGGGCGCGGACCGCGCATCGTCTCCAAGACCGTCAAGGGGAAGGCCGTGCGCTTCGAGATCCAGATGGACTTCTCGAAGAACAAGCCGGTGATCGCGCTGGAAGAAGAGTTGCCCGAGTGGCACCTCAAGCACGGCACGCGCTTCGAAGCCGATCTCGAGGCCACCTACGTCAAGGGCCTGCGCTCGGTGGACGATTACGTCAAGCAGACGGCCGTCGCCAATCCGCACACGCGCATCGTCTACAAGGCGCCCGGCATGGAAGAGGCGCGCGTCTACGAGCGCGCGGTGAACGAGCTGCCGGCCCGCGGCGAGCCGATCAAGCCTCACCCCTACGGCGTCGAACTCGGCGAGCTGATGAAGATGCTGCGGGACACGAGCAGCCGCACCCTGTCCGGCTTCCTGCAGGAGGAGTTCTGCCGCGTGGGCGGCAAAGTCGCCGAGGAAATCTGCAAGAACGCGAAACTGTCCGAAAAGGCCTATCCGTCGCGGATTGCCCGCGAAGAGGCCGACGCGCTGTTCCGCGCGATTCAGAAGACCCGCATCAGCGCGCCCCCGACCAATTGCCTCTCGCCGATCGGCGAAGAGCGCATCCGCGAAGGCCTGATGAAGGAGTGCGACGCGGACTTCTACGCCCTGACGTCGCGGCCGCCCGCCGTCTATCGCGGCAATCCGTTCCAGATCGAGGTCGGCATCGCCTGGTCGAAGCCGGGCGACGAGCGGTTGGACGTGGACGAGAAAGGGCGCATCACGCGCACCAAGAAGAAGGGGACCGCCGACACCGAAGACTTGCTGGGCGCCGCCGACGAGC
>CAYVPL010000176.1:0-5807 GCA_964453755.1 uncultured Planctomycetales bacterium | reverse complement strand
TCTCGAGCGCGAGCGCGGCATCACGATCAAGGCCTCGGCCGTGTCCATCGTCGCGAAGATTCGCGGCGAACTGTGGCTGCTGAACCTGATTGACACGCCGGGCCACGTGGACTTCTCCTACGAAGTGGAGAAGTCGCTGCAAGCTTGCGAGGGCGCGCTGCTGCTGATCGACGCCGCGCAGGGCATCCAGGCCCAGACGGTGGCGAACGGCCACCTGGCGCTCGAGCGCAATCTGACGATCATCCCGGTCTTCAACAAGATCGACCTGCCGCACGCGCGCCCGGACGAGATTCTCGAGGAGATCGAGCACACGCTGCTGCTGGAAAAGACCTGGGCCATGCGCTGCTCGGCCAAGACCGGCGTCGGCGTGCCCGAGATTCTCGAGGCGGTGGTGGATCGCATGCCCCCGCCGCAGGGCGATCCGCACAAGCCGCTGCGCGCGCTGATCTTCGACGCCAAGTACGACGAATACCGCGGCGTCATCGTCTATCTCAGAATCGTGGACGGCACGATCAGCAAGGGCAACATGGTGCGCATGGTCGGCATCAGCCGCGACTACGAGGTGCTGGAACTCGGCAAGTTCACGCCGGTGGCGGTGCCGGTGGGCCACCTCGGCGTCGGCGAGGTCGGCTACATGATCTCCAACATCAAGCAGCTCGACGAGATCCGCGTCGGCGACACGGTGACGGTCACGAAGGGCGAGCGGGCGGCGCTGCTGCCCGGCTACCGCGTGCCGCAGTCCATGGTGTACTGCGGCATCTATCCGGTGAATCCGAGCGATTTCGAGAAGCTG
Source organism: uncultured Planctomycetales bacterium (assembly GCA_964453755.1). Lineage (GTDB taxonomy): Bacteria > Planctomycetota > UBA1135 > UBA1135 > UBA1135 > JAQBVK01. The sequence continues at coordinate 5,014 of CAYVPL010000176.1, read as the reverse complement.
CGCGGCGCCCTCCAGGCGCTCAAGCTGAACGATTCTTCGATCAACTTCGAGCCGGAAAGCTCGGAGGCGCTGGGCTTCGGATTCCGCTGCGGCTTCCTCGGCCTGCTGCACATGGAAATCGCGCAAGAGCGGATGGAGCGCGAGAGCGACGTCGAAATCGTGCAGACGGCGCCGAGCGTGCCCTACCAGATTCTGCTGCACGACGGCAAAACGCGCGACATCCATTCGCCTGGCACGCTGCCGGATCCGAACTTCTTCGAAGAAATTCGCGAGCCGATGGTCGAGACCGACATCCTGATTCCGACGGACTCGATCGGCAACATCATGAAGTTGTGCAGCGAGCGGCGCGGCACCTTTCTGCGCCAGGAACACCTGTCGGCCAACCGCGTGATGCTGGTGTGGGATCTGCCGCTGGCCGAAGTCATCTACGACTTCTACGACAAATTGAAGTCGGCGACGCGCGGCTACGGCACCATGCACTTCGGCGATCCGCGCTTCGAGTCGGCCGAGCTGGTGAAGATGCGCATTCTGGTGGCCGGCAAGGACGCCGACGCCCTGACCACCATCTGTCACCGCGCCGCCGCCGAGCGCCGCGGCCGCGCCATCCTCAAGAAGCTGCGCGCGGAAATCCCGCGCCATCAGTTCGAAATTGCGCTGCAAGCCGCGGTCGGCGGCAAGATCGTCGCGCGCGAGACGATCAAGGCGATGGGCAAGAACGTCACGGCCAAGTGCTACGGCGGCGACATCACGCGCAAGCGCAAACTGCTCGAGAAGCAGAAGGAAGGCAAGAAGCGCATGAAGTCGATCGGCAGCGTCGAAGTGCCGCAGAAGGCCTTCCTGGCGGTGCTGGCGACCGAGGACTAACGCACGGCTGCGGCGGCCGTATTCTGCCCCGGAGACCATGCCGACCGTCCTCCCCCGTCTGTTCGCCGCGGCCCTGATTCTGTTCCTCACGACCTCCTGCGGCATGAGCCCGGAGGAGCGCGAGGAATATCTCGATCGCACCGTGACGATCCGGACGGCCCATCTCAGCGCCCGCGGCGACAGCGGCCTGCTGCCCTGGGTCCGCGCCGAAGCCCGCGGCGGCCTCGAGCTCAAGGCCTTTCGCATCAAACTCTTCGCCGACGCCAACGGCGACGGCCTCATGCAGGACGAGGAATTCAGCGGCATCGCGCGGGTGCGCGAGGCGCAGGGTTCCGGCGCGGTGCTGCTGACGATCTCGACCCTCACCTTCCCGCAGGAACTGGCGCGGCCGACGCTGTTCTGCGAAGTGGACACCGACGAGGGCCTGCACACGCAGGTCATCGTGCTGCGGTAGAGAGACGGCGGGAGCCGCGCGCTCCTAGAATCCAACGGCATGACGCGGCAAGCCAAGGAGCGCGCAGGGCATCCGCTGCGCGAGAACATCGAGGTGGCGATTTTCGCCGTGGTCATGGCGATGGGCCTCAAGGTCTTCGCCATCGAGGCCTACCAGATTCCCACCGGCTCCATGCAGCCCGCGCTGATGGGCACGCACCTGCTGGATCCGGTCACCCGCACCGAGGCCGGCGGACTCTACGACCGCGTCCTGGTTGACAAAATTTCCTATCTGTTCCGCGAGCCGGAACGCTGGGAAGTCATCGTGTTCCGCTACCCGCTGGTCACCCACGTCAACTACGTGAAGCGGCTGGTCGGCATGGGCAACGAGCAGATGATGATTGACAACGGCGATCTGTTCGCGCGGCCGCTCGGATCCGACGAGGACTTCGCCATCCTGCGCAAGCCGTGGAAAGTGCAGAAGAGCCTGTGGAAGCGCGTGCTGCCGCCGCCTTTCACCGACGCGGGATCCTGGACCGGATGGAACGAGTCGGGCGCGCTGAGCCGGACGCCGGCCGGCGGCATCCTCATGACCGGGGCCGCGCAAGTCTCGTACGAGCATCGCATCAAGGACGATCCTTCGCACGGCTATCCCGACGCAATCGTCAGCAAGGTGCCGACCCTGAACGCGCAGAGCCGCAACACGGTCGGCGATCTCCGCTACGCATTCACCGTCGCGCCGCGCGCGGCCCGCGGGCCGCTGCGCGCGGTCTTCGAGTTCGGCGCCAACGTCTGCACCCTCGAAGTGCAGCCGGACGGATCCTTCCGGCTGTCCGGGCCAGGCGACGTGAATCTGGAGGCGGCGCTGCCCGAGGCCGGCGCAGACGGCATCGCCTTCGACCTCGCCTTCTGGGATCACACCTTGCGCTGCGAGGCGCGCGGCGGCGGCAAGACCGTGCTGCTGGATGCCGAACCGGCGCTGCTCTCGAAGCCGGCGCCGCGCAACGGCGCGCGCTTTTCGGCCGACGCGGGCGGCTGGGAGCTGGGCCCCGTGACCGCCTGGCGGGACATTCACTATCTGCCGCCGCGCCAGACCACGGCCGCGCCGGTGTTTGACATCGAGCCCGGTCATTTCTTCATGATGGGCGACAACACCCAGAACTCTCTGGACAGCCGCGATTGGCAGGCCGAGGTGATCACCTTCGAGCCGCCTCTGCACGGCATCACCGAGTTGCGCGGCGATCGCATGGCCAACGGCCCGGTGCCCAGCTTCAACAACCCGCGCCTGAATCAGGACGGCAGCGTCATGACCTTCCGCGACGAGCACGGAGGCCTGCACGTGCTGTCCATGGAGGAAGTGCGCAGCTCCAAGCAGGATGCGCTCGAGGCCTCGCCCTTGGTGCCGCGCGAGTACGTGCTGGGCCGGGCCCTGGCCGTGTTCCTGCCGCTGCGGCCGTTCGCCCCGGTCAACCGCTTCGGCCTGGTGCGCTGAGCGAAATGCCCGAGCCCGCCCCTCCCCTGCTGCGCACCGAAGGCCTGTGCAAGGCCTACCGGGGCCGCAAGGTGGTGGACGAGGTGGCGGTGCAGATCGGCCCCGGAGAATTCGTGGGCCTGCTCGGACCCAACGGAGCGGGCAAGACCACCACCTTCCGCATGTGCATGGGCATGGTGCGGCCCGACCGCGGGCGCATCTTCTTCCAGGGGCAGGACGTCACCGAACAGGCGATCTTCCAGCGCGCGCGCCTCGGTCTGGGCTACTTGTCACAGGAGCCCTCGGTGTTCCGGCGCCTGACCGTGGAGGGCAACGTGCTCGCGGTGCTGGAAATCCAAGGCGTGCGGAGCGCCGAGAGGCGCACCCGCTGCGCCGAGTTGCTGGAGGAACTGGGCCTGACCCACGTGCGCGCGAGCCTGGGCGAAGTGTTGTCCGGAGGCGAGCGGCGTCGGCTCGAAATCGCGCGCGTGCTGGCCGGCAAGCCGAGCCTGATCCTGCTGGACGAGCCGTTCAGCGGCGTGGACCCGATCGCCGTGGAGGAAATTCAGGAGCTCCTGATCCGGCTGAAGGGCAAAGGCATCGCGATCCTGCTCACGGACCACAACGTGAGAGAAACTCTGCACATCACCGACCGCGCCTACATCCTCGCGCAAGGCCGCGTCCTGGCCGAGGGCACGCCCGCGGCGCTGGTCGAGAACGAGCAGGTGCGCAAGGTCTACCTCGGGAAGCGGTTCGAGCTGGCCTGACCGGATACTGGCCCAGACGGCTGGAGGTCCGCAGCCGAAGCAAAGAGCCGGAGCAGCGGCGATGAGAGGAAGCTGCGGCCAGAACCCGCGGAGCGGCCAGGCCGGGTTGAGTCCGTGGTGAAGCCTGCGCAGGGCGCGCTTCGCGCCCCGTCCTCCTCTTCCACGCCCGTCTGCGGGCGTGGTTACGCCTTGCTTGCGTCCGGTGTCCGCAGCCGTCTGGGCCAGTATCCGGTGTGGGTAGAATGTCCCGCCCATTTTCCCAGGCCCCGGCCATGAACATTCTTGTCTGCGTCAAGCGCGTGCCCGCCACGACCGCCCGCGTCGCCATCCAGGACGGCAAGCGGCTGAATCCTGACGGCGTCGAATTCTTGCTCAACCCCTACGACGAGTTCGCCGTCGAGGAGGCGATCCGGCGCAAGGAGGCGGCCGGCGCCGGCAAGGTCGTCGCTTTCAGCTTCGGGACCGCCGACGCGCAGAAGGAACTGCGTCAGGTGCTCGCCATGGGCGCCGACGAGGCCGTGCTGCTGCAGCACGCCGAAGCCGGCTTCGCCGACGCGGCCACCACCGCGCGCATCCTGGCCGCCGAGGCGCGCGCCCGCGGTCCCTTCGACCTGCTGCTCTTCGGCAAGCAGGCAGTGGATCGGGATCAGCACGGCGTCGGACCCATGGTCGCCACCCTGCTCGGGATTCCTTGCATCACCGAGGTCGTCAAACTGGATCTCAGCGGCGGCAAGCTGACCGCGGAGCGCGAGGTCGAAGGCGGCCGCGAGACCATCGAGGCCAGCCTGCCCTGCGCGATCACTTGTCAGAAGGGCCTCAACGAGCCGCGCTACGCCAGCCTCAAGGGCATCATGGCCGCGAAGAAGAAGCCGCTCGACACGGTGCAAGTGGACGTGTCCGGCGCAGTGGTCGAGATTCTCGCCATGAGCCCCCCCCCGCCGCGCCCGCCCGGCCGCATCGTCGGCGAAGGCGCCGCCGCCGTCCCGGAGCTCGTCCGGCTCCTCCGCAACGAGGCCAAGGTTCTCTAGCCCGCCCCCGATCATGTCCCACGTCCTCGTCCTGCTGGAAACCCGCGAAGGCCAGGTGCGCCCGGCCTGCCTCGAAATCCTCGGCGCCGCCCGCAAGCTCGCCGACGCCCGCGGCGGCCAGGTCGTCGCACTGGCGCCGGAAAGCTGCTCGCCTGACGCGGCCGCTCTCGGAGCCGCCGGCGCCGACCGCGTGCTGGTCGCGCAGTCCGCCGAGCACAGCCCCGACGGCGCCGCGGCGACGGCCGCGCGCGTCGCCCGCGAAATCGGCGCGAGCGCCGTGCTGCTGGCAGCCACCGTGCGCGGCCGCGACCTGCAAGGCCGCGTGGCCGCGCGGCTCGAGACCGGATTCGCCAGCGACTGCACGGCGATGGATCCCGCCGGCCCGTCGTTCACGCGGCCGGTTTACGGCGGCAAGGCTCTGATCACGGTGCGCATCCAAGGCCCGGTGGCCG
>CAYVPL010000175.1:0-5808 GCA_964453755.1 uncultured Planctomycetales bacterium | reverse complement strand
TACCCGATTTCTGGCTCTTCCGCGCCACGCAACGGGGCCAGTTTCCTAGTTTTGGCCTTCTATTCTTTGTTCCAGCTCCACACTCCGCGCTGTCCCGGCGTCTCCTCCACCGCGACCCGCGCTGCGCGGAGGTCCGCCTCAGGAAATCTTGCGCGGAGGCGCCGGAGGAGTTCGTTGCCCAGCCATCCAGCCAGATTTTCGGCGCTGGTGTTGTTGATCGGCAGCACGATCACGTCCTCTTGGGGGGCGGCGTAGTAGCGCTCCAGATAGCGAACCTCGACGACGCCGTCGGGGCGCAGGCTCCATTTCAGAACCGGGTGCTGGCCCGGCACGAGCCAGTGCTCGTCCAGGGAGTCCACAAGCTCGCGGATCACCGGCTTCACGCGCTTGAAGTCGAGCACGAGTCCATGCACTGTCAGCGCGCCTTCGACGGCGGCGTAGACGCGGTAATTGTGCCCGTGCAGGCGCTCGGCGCTGCCGTCGGGAAAAATGAGAAAGTGCGCGCAGGAGAACTTGAGGTACTCCTTGTCAATCTCGATGCTCCAGGTTTCCATCGGCGCGCTAGAAGCGAATGGATGTCAGAGGAAACACCGGACCCTGGGTGCAGGTCTTGGCCCACGGCCAGGCGCCGAGCGGTCCGGCGGGCTCGGTGGCCACCGGGCAAGCGTTGCAGGCGCCCCAGCCGCAGCCCATGTACGTCTCCAGGCTGAGCTCCGCATCCAGGCGGCGAGCGCGCGCCAGGGCGGCGAAGGCATGCAGCAATCCTTCGGGCCCGCAGGCGCAGAAGAGAGCGCCTTGCGGAATGCGGCCCGCGTCCAATTCCTCGCGCAGCAGATCCAAGACGGTACCTCCGGAGCCGGCGGCGCCGTCCTGCGTCGCGCACAGCAGCGGCACTCCGGTGGCTGCGAACACCTCGCGGTCGTACAGGCGGTCGGCGGTGCGCGCGCCGTAGAGCATCCAGGTTCGCGACCCCGCGCCGGCCGCTGCGCGCGCGCGCGCATAGAGCAGGAAAGGCGCGCTGCCGACTCCGCCCGCCACGAAGACCACCGGCCGCGCCGCCGGGGCCGCAGCGAAGCCGTTGCCGAGCGGCATGGTCACGGTCCAGGAACCGCCGCGGCGCACGTCGTCCAGCGCGCGCGTGCCGGCGCCATGCACCTGCACCAAAAATGTGAAGCGCCGCGGGCCGGTGCGGTCGAACACGCTGAAGGGCCGCGCGATGCACGGGCCGCCGCCGTCGGCCGGCGAGAGCATCGCGAACTGGCCGGGCAGCACGGGCCCCGGATCGGCGGGCAGTTCGACTTCGCCCACGAACGCATCCGGGCCGCAGGCGCGCTTGTCGAGCAGGGTGGCGCGCCAGCAGCGCGCCGCGGTGGCCGTCCCGGATGCCGCCATGTCGCGGGATTGTAGCCGCAGCCATGTCCTAGAATGGATTCATGAACGAGAGTCCGAGCGTGCTCGCCGCCGGCATCCTGCTGTGGCGCGGCCGCGCCGAAGCGCCGGAGTTCCTGCTGCTGCGCAACGCGCGCCACGGCACCTGGGGCTTCGCCAAGGGCCGACTCGAGGCAGGCGAGGATCTGCTCGCCGGCGCGCTGCGCGAGTGCCGCGAAGAGACCGGCCTCCGCTTGCAGGAGTCCGATCTCGTGCCGGGCTTCGCCGACGCGAGCCACTACGTCCTGCCCAAAGGCAAACTGAAGCGCGTGGTGATGTTCCTTGCAGCACGCGCCGTGACCGAAGTGGATCTCGCGCGTTCAGGCGAGCACGACGCTCACGACTGGCTGCCGGCGCCGCGCGCGCTCGAGCAACTCGCGTACGAGGAGTTGCGGCGCAGCATCGTGCGCGCCGCAACCCGCCTGGCTCAGCCCGCGGCATGAACGCGCGGCCTGCCACGCTGGAGCCGGCCGCGGCGCGCGCGTTGCTCGACCGCCACGCGCCGCCCGGCGCATCCTGGCCCCTGCACTGCCGTCAGGTGGCGAAAGTTGCGCGCGCCCTGGGCGCGGCCCTGGCGGCGCGGGGAGCGCGCGTGGACGCCGACTTGCTCGAGGTGCAGGCGCTGCTGCATGACATCGGGCGCAGCAAGACGCACGGACCTCTGCACGGCTGGACCGGCTTCGTGCTGGTGCGCGCGCACGGCCACGCGCGCGAGGCGCGCGGCTGTCTCGCGCACTGGCTCAAGGGCCGCGCGCCGGAGGAACTGCGCGGCGGCCGGCTGACGGAAGCCTTCATCAGCCGCGCCTTCGCGTCCTTCGAGGAGGAGCCGTGGAATCTGCAGGACAGCGTCGTCAGCCTGGCGGATTCCTGCGTGCAGAACACGACGATCGTGAGTTTGCAGGAGCGGCATGCCGACCTGCTCGTGCGCTACGGCGACTCGCGCTGGATGCGGCGCGCGGCGGAACTGGCCGAGCAGCACGCGGCGGAGATCGGCGCCGCCTTAGGATCTCCCGTCGAGGAGATCCTCGCACCCCTGCATGGCGACCGGCTCGACCCTTCCTGACGACGCTCCGCAAGGCCTCGACCGCTTCGAAGCCGAACTGCGCGCCGTGCTGGCGCCCCGGCTCGGCCTCGAGGCCGGCGCGCTGCAATTCGAGCGGCCGCGCCAGGACGGCGTCGGCGAGTTCGCGCTGCCCTGCTTCCGCTTCGCCCAGGCGGCGGGCAAGGCTCCCGCCGCGCTGGCCGGCGAGTTGGCCGAATTCCTGCGGGTCCGCGGCGTGGACGCGCAGCCGGCGGGACCGTTCCTGAACGTGCGGCTGGACGGAGCCGCGCTGGCGGCGGCGGTGCTGGCCGACGCGCGGCAGCCTGCCTACGGCGCCGCGCGCGACGGCCGCACCACGATCGTCGAGTTCAGCTCCCCCAACATCGCCAAGCCGATGCACATCGGCCACCTGCGCTCGACCGTGATCGGCGCGGCGCTGGCCCGCCTGTTCGCGCGCCTCGGGCACCGCGTGGTGCGCATCAACCACCTCGGCGATTGGGGCTCGCAGTTCGGCAAACTCGTGGCGGCCTGGAACCGCTGGGGTTCGGAGGCCGAACTCGAGCGCGCGCCGATCGAGCATCTGCTCAGCCTCTACGTGCGCTATCACGCCGACGAGGCCGCCGACCCGACGCTGGCCGACGAGGCCAAGCGCGCATTCCAGGAACTCGAGAGCGGCACGGACAATCCGACGCGCGCCGCCTGGAAGCGCTTCACGGCGCTGTCGCTGCGCGAGTTTGACAAAACCTACGACCGCCTCGGCGTCCGCTTCGACTTCGTGCGCGGCGAAAGCTGGTACGAGGACAAGCTCGGCCCGTTGCTGGCATGGCTCGAGTCCTGCGGCGTGGTCGAGGATTCGGACGGCGCGCGGATCGTGCGCCTCGAGGCCTACGGCATCAAGACGCCATGCCTGGTCAAGACCGCGCATGAAACGACGCTCTACGCCACCCGCGATCTGGCCGCCGCCAAGTCCCGCTGGGAGGAATTCGCCTTCGACCAGGCCCTCTACGTGGTCGGCAACGAGCAGAGCCTGCACTTCCAGCAGTTCAAGGCGGTGCTGGCCCGCTGCGGGGCGGCCTGGCAGGAGCGCATCGAGCACATTCCATTCGGGCTGATCCGGCTGGCCGAGGGAAAATTGTCAACCCGCGAGGGACGCGTCCTCCAATTGTCAGACGTGCTCGACCGCGCCGTCGAGCTGGCGCGCGCCGCCGTCGAGGAGAAGAATCCGGAGCACCCGGACAAGGCCGGAGCCGCCGAGAAAGTCGGCATCGGCGCGGTCCTGTTTCACGACCTCAAGCATCAGCGCAGCAAGGACGTGGTGTTCGACTGGAAGGAAGTCCTGTCCTTCGAGGGCGACACCGGCCCCTACCTCCAGTACACGCACGCGCGCTGCTGCTCGATCCTGCGCAAAGCCGGGCGCCCGGCGCCGCCGGCCGCCGACGCCGCGCTGCTCGCCGCCGAAGCGCGCGACCTGCTGGTCGCCCTCGGCCGCTTCCCGGCGGCGCTGCGCGAGGCCGCCGCCAAGCGCGAGCCGATGCTGCTGGCTCACGCGCTGCTGAAAATCGGCGCCGCCGGCAATTCCTGGTACCGGGAGAATCGTGTGCTCGGCGCCGAGCCGCGGGCGCTCGAAGACGCGCGGCTCGCGCTGACCGACGCCCTGCGTTGCACCCTTGCCAACGGCCTCGGCCTGCTCGGCGTGCCGGCGCCGGAGGAAATGTGAGCGAGGGCGCCGGCTTGGCGCCCGGCCTTGGCCGCTGGCTGCGCGTCGTGCCGGATTTCCCCAAGCCCGGCATCCGCTTCCAGGACATCACGCCGCTGCTGCGGGATCCGGGCGCGCTGCGCGAAGCGGTCGCGGCTCTGGCGGGGCCGGCCGCGGCGCTGCGGCCGACCGCGATCGCCGGCATCGAGTCGCGCGGCTTCCTGTTCGGCGTCCCGCTCGCGGAGCGGCTCGGCCTCGGCTTTTTGCCGGTGCGCAAACCGGGCAAACTGCCCTGGCGCACCTTTCGCGAGAGCTACACGCTCGAATACGGCGCCGGTGCGCTGGAATTGCATCAGGACGCGGCCGACGCCGGCCAGCGCGTCCTCCTGGTGGACGACCTGCTCGCCTCCGGAGGCACCGCCGCCGCGGCCGTCACCCTCCTGCGCCGGACCGGCGCCGAAGTCGTGGGCTGCGGCTTCGTGATCGAACTGACCGCCCTGGCCGGCCGCGAGCTCTTGCACGGCATGCCCGTCTTCAGCCTGGTCCGGATCGACGATTGACGGCGCGGCGCTGGAGATCGGCGGTGCCCGGAGCCTAGAATCCACGCCGATGGCAACACGCAGCCGGGCCAAGCGGCCGCCGCCGGACCTCCCCACCGTCACGACGGAGGAACTGTGGCGCCTGTGGTCGAAGAAGCCCAGCGACGCGCTCCGCCAGGAGCTCGTGAACCGGCACCAGGTGCTCGTGCGGCAGATTGCCGAGCGCGAAGTGCAGCGCTTCCCGCGCTCGGTGGACGTGGACGATCTCGTGCAGGAAGGCAACTTCGGCCTGATGGACGCGATCACGCGCTTCGATCCTTCGCGCGGCATCAAGTTCAAGACCTACTGCAGCACGCGCGTGCGCGGCGCCATGCTCGACGCGGTGCGCAACCAGGACTGGGTGCCGCGCCTCGAGCGCCAGCGCACCGGCCAGATCGAACGCTCGCGCACCGCCTTCCGTGAGAAGCACGGCCGCGACCCGAGCACCGCCGAAGTCGCCGCCGAGTTGGATCTGCGCGAGAAAGACGTGCTGCGCACGCAGCCGCGCCAAATGCACAGCGTCAGCGACCGGCGCCATCCGGCCGGCGAGGAAAACGACCAGGCGCTCGACACTCTGGCCGAATCCACCGAGACGGATCCGCTCGACGCCGTGCATCGCGGCGACCTCATGGTGGAGCTGGGCCGCATTCTGAGCGAGAAAGAGCGCAGCATCCTCACGATGTACTACCAGAAGGGCCTGACCCTCCGGCAGATCGGCGCGCAACTCGCCATCACCGAATCGCGCGTCTGCCAGATTCACGCCAACGTGATCCGGCGCCTGCGCCAGCAATTCGGCGGCCGCGCGGATCAATTCCACGCCTAGGCGTGGATCCGCTGCGCGCGGCGGAGCTGGAGCGGCTGCTGCCGGCGCGGCGCGCATTGGCGCGGGAGATTCGCGTGCTCGAGTCCTGCGGCAGCACGCAGGACGAGGCGCGCAGCGCCGGCGCGCCGCCCGGCCTGCTGATCGCCGCCGAGCGCCAAGAATCCGGCCGCGGCCGCCGCGCGCGCGATCGGTGGACCGGACCGCCCGCGAGCAATTTGGCTCTGACCCTGGTCGTCGCGCT